>NZ_JAMYQZ010000021.1:0-79264 GCF_040321145.1 Mesorhizobium sp. M0514 | reverse complement strand
GATGAAGACGCAGGCCAGGAGCCTGCGCGGCCAGGCGGTCGGCATCCACAAGCTCGATCTGTCGTCGGGAACCGCGCGCATCACCGTCTCCGGCCCGGTGTCGGTCGACGCCAACGGCCAGGTCAATGCCGACCTGACGATCAAGCTGCAGGATCCCAAAGCCGTGGCGGCAATCCTCGCCACCGCAATCCCCGAGCAGAAGAGCCAGATCGAGCAAGGCTTTGCCGGTCTGGCGCTGCTCGGCAACGAACCGTCGATGCCGCTCAAGGTGGTGAAGGGCAAGGTCTCGCTCGGCTTCATTCCGCTGGGCAAGATCAAGCCGCTCGATTAGAGCAATTCCAGGAAAAGTGTGAGCGGTTTTCCGTCCGGAATTGCGTTAAAACAAAGAGATAGAGCATGATCGCAAAGAGCGGGAATGGCTTTTGGGGAGAGATCATGTTCGAGCAAGCCGACGCATGAACCGACCGGTGAAACTGCTGAGCGTTGGCGCGCTGACGCTGGATACCATCCTGCGCGTCGAAACCCTGCCCACGCATCAGGGCAAGTTCATCGCCTCGGACGGCATCCAGATCGCCTCGGGCATGGCGACAAGTGCTGCCTGCGCCGCCCGCCGTCTCGGCGCCGAGGTGTTCCTGTGGGCAAGTGCAGGTGACGATGCCGTCGGCGACCAATTGCTGGCCGGCATCGAGGCCGAGGGCGTCGATTGCGACTTTGTCCGCCGCGTCGAAGGCGCCCGCTCGGCGCTGGCCGCGATCCTGGTCGACGCTCATGGCGAGCGCATCATCGTGCCCTTCTACGACCCAAAGGCGCAGGCCGACCCCGAGGCGGTGCCTGTCGCCGATCTTTCCGGCTTCGATGCCGTGCTGGTCGATGTGCGCTGGCCGGGCGCCGCCGCTCTTGCCTTGACCGCCGCGCGCGACGCCGGTTGCCCGGCAATCCTCGACGCCGACACGGCGCCGCTGGAGGTGCTGGAGCGTCTGTTGCCGCTGGCGTCGCACATCGTCGCTTCGGAGACGGCTGCACGCATCGTCTGCGGCCACGCGCTGAATCCCGAAACCGCCTGCGCCGACCTCGCCAGCCGCACAGACGCCTTTGTCGCGGTGACCGGCGGCGCCGCGGGAAGCTGGTGGCATGACCGGTCCGCCGGATGCGTGCGCCACATCGCGGCGCCGAAGATCAAGGCGGTCGACACGCTTGCCGCCGGCGACGTGTTTCACGGTGCCTTTGCCGTCGGGCTTGCCGAAGCCATGCCTATCGAGCAGGCCTTGCGCTTTGCCAGCGCGGCGGCCGCGCTCAAATGCCAGCGCTTCGGCGGCCGGCTGGGCGCGCCGGACCGGGCCGAGACAATGGCCATGGTCGCGGCGACCTGGCCCGTCTGAAACAGATTTAACTTTTCACCGGGTGCTCGACCGCCTGCCGGCCGAAATCCGGCACGTCGATATCCTGGCCGGCCTCGATGATCGAACGGCGAACGGCCCGGGTGCGGGTGAACAGGTCGAACAGCTTGTCGCCGTCGCCCCAGCGGATCGCCCGCTGCAGCGAGGCGAGGTCCTCCGAAAAGCGCGCCAGCATTTCCAGGATGGCATCCTTGTTGTGCAGGCACACGTCGCGCCACATGGTCGGGTCGGAGGCGGCCAGACGGGTGAAGTCGCGGAAACCGGAAGCCGAATATTTGATCACTTCCGACTTGGTCACCGATTCCAGATCGTCGGCCGTGCCGACGATGTTGTAGGCAATGATGTGCGGCAGATGCGAAACGATGGCCAGCGTCATGTCATGATGCTGCGGGTCCATCGTGTCGATGTTGGAGCCGCAGCGCCGCCAGAATTCCGACAGCTTTTCCAGCGCGGCCGGATCGGTTCCCGGCAGCGGCGTGAAGATGCACCAGCGGTTTTCGAACAGCTCGGCGAAACCCGCATCCGGGCCCGATTTCTCCGTACCCGCCAGCGGGTGCCCCGGAATGAAGTGCACGCCGTCCGGCACATAGGGCTGCATTTGCGCAATGACGGAGGCCTTGGTCGAACCGACATCGGTGAGGATGGCGCCTTTTTTCAGCGCCGCTGCGATCTCTTGCGCCACCTCGCCCGACGACCCCACTGGCACCGAGACGATGATCAGGTCGGCGTCGCGGACCGCTTCCCTGGCGTAGGTGGTGTAGCTCTCGCCAAGACCGAGCTCCTTCGCCCGCGCCAGCGTGGCCGGGCTGCGCGTCGCGATGGCGACATGGCGGGCCAGGCCCTCGCGGCGGATGATGCGGGCCAGCGACGAGCCGATCAGGCCGATGCCGACCAGCGCGATCTTTTCAAACATCGGTGCTGTCATTGTTTCAGCTTTTCAGGAATGTCGTGAGGGCATCGATGACGCCGCGATTTGCTTCTTCGGTGCCGACGCTCATGCGCAGCGCATTGGGAAAGCCATAGCCGGTAACGCGCCGCAATATATAGCCGCGCTGGGTGAGGTAATCGTCCGCCGCCTCAGCCGAATGCCTCTTGTCGTCGGGAAAGTGGATGAGGACGAAATTGCCGACGCTGGGCGTCACGCGCAGCCCAAGCTTCGTCAGTTCTTCATTCAACCAGGTAAGCCAGGTCTCGTTGTGCAACGAACTGCGCTCGACATGGGCGCGGTCGCGGATGGCGGCAATGCCGGCCTCGATCGCTGTTGCGTTGACGTTGAAAGGGCCGCGGATGCGGTTGATGGCATCGACGATGTGCAGTGGGCCATACATCCAGCCGATGCGCGCGCCGCCAAGGCCGAGCTTGGAGAAGGTGCGGGTCATGACCACATTCTGCGCGCTGCCCGCCAGCTCGATACCTGCCTCATAGTCATTGCGCCTGACATACTCGGCATAGGCCGCGTCCAGCACCAGAAGCACGTTGCCTGGGAGCGCGGCATGCAGGCGGCGGACCTCCTGGAACGGCAGATAGGTGCCGGTCGGGTTGTTGGGATTGGCGAGGAAGATGATTTTGGTCCGCGGCGTCACCGCGGCCAGGATCGCGTCGACGTCGGCGCGCTCCTCGGTTTCCTTCACAGCAACCGGCTTGGCCCCCGCCGACTGAATGTAGATCTTGTAGACCATGAAGGCATGTTCGGTAAAAATCGCCTCATCGCCTGGCGCAAGATAGGTCTGCGCCAGCAGGCCAAGTATCTCGTCGGAACCGTTGGAGCAGATGATGTTTGCCGGGTTGAGGCCGTGCACCTCGGCGATCGCCTCGCGCAGCCGGCGGGCGGTGCCGTCGGGATAGACATCAAGCTTGCTGGCCACTTCGCGCGCGGCCTCGATCGCCTTCGGCGACGGGCCGAGCGGGTTCTCGTTCGACGACAATTTATGGACCTTGGCGACGCCGGCAGGTGCCGTGCTCTTGCCCGGTACATAGGCGTCGATGTCCATGATGCCCGCGCGGGGCGTCGGCCGTGCCTTGCCCGCTGTCTTGTCCATGTCGCAAATCCATCCAGAATGCCTCCGTCCGGAGGCCGCAGCGGAAATACAAGCCGTAGCCGCGAATGTCGAGAGGCGGGCATAGCTGGCCGTTGACGCCGGGCCGCACGAGTTCTAGAAGAACGCAACAGTTCCGTGGTGATTTGGCCGGTCGGCTTGCAGCCACGTTAAACAACTCGCTAAAGGGCCGTTTGCGTGACGTAACCGGCTTTGCGATCGCATTGCCGGTTTTTTATTGCCTGACGGCGGGCAAGGAGAGTCACATGGCCGCGCTCCGCGCTACAAAAACCAACAACGAGGCCGACAGCCCGTCGAGCCCGGTGTTGCGTTTTGGCCCTGACAAGCCGCTGAAGCTCGACGCCGGCACGCTTTTGTCGCCGTTCCAGATCGCCTACCAGACCTATGGCACCCTCAACGATGCCCGCACCAACGCCATCCTGGTCTGCCACGCGCTGACCGGCGACCAGCATGTCGCCAACACCAATCCGGTGACCGGCAAGCCCGGCTGGTGGGAAGTGCTGATCGGTCCCGGCAAGATCATCGACACCAACCGCTTCTTCGTCATCTGCTCCAACGTCATCGGCGGGTGCCTCGGCTCCACCGGTCCGGCCTCGACCAATCCCGCCACCGGCAAGCCCTACGGCCTCGACCTGCCAATCATCACCATCCGCGACATGGTGCGGGCGCAATTGATGCTGGTCGACCATTTCGGCATCGAAAAGCTGTTTTGCGTGCTCGGCGGCTCGATGGGCGGCATGCAGGTGCTGGAATGGGCATCGTGCTATTCCGAGCGCGTCTTCTCGGCCCTGCCGATCGCCACAGGCGCACGCCATTCCTCGCAGAACATCGCCTTCCACGAGGTCGGCCGGCAGGCCGTCATGGCCGATCCGGACTGGCATGGCGGCAAATATTTCGAGCACGGCAAGCGCCCGGAAAAGGGGCTCGCCGTGGCGCGCATGGCCGCCCACATCACCTATCTGTCGGAAGCCGCCCTGCATCGGAAATTCGGCCGCAATCTGCAGGACCGCGAAGCACTGACCTTCGGTTTCGACGCAGATTTCCAGATCGAAAGCTATCTGCGCCACCAGGGCATGACATTCGTCGACCGCTTCGACGCCAACTCCTACCTCTACATGACCCGTTCGATGGATTATTTCGACCTCGCCGCCGACCATGGCGGCCGGTTGGCAGATGCCTTTGCCGGGACCAAGACCCGCTTCTGCCTGGTGTCCTTCACCTCGGACTGGCTGTTCCCGACCGAGGAGAGCCGCTCGATCGTGCATGCGCTCAACGCCGCCGGCGCCTCCGTCTCCTTCGTCGAGATCGACACCGACCGCGGCCATGATGCCTTCCTGCTCGATGAACCCGAACTGTTTGCCGCCATCAAGGGCTTCATCGGCTCGGCGGCCCGCGCAAGGGGGCTCGCCTCATGAGCGTCAATGGCAGCCAGCGCGTCGACCTCGAAGTCGTGGCCAACCTGATACCGCCGCAGTCGCGGGTGCTCGATGTCGGCTCCGGCGACGGCCTGCTGCTCGAACTCCTGCAGGAGACCAAGCAGGTCGACGGCCGCGGGCTGGAGCTGTCGCAGCGCGGCGTCAATGAATGCGTGGCGCGCGGTCTCTCGGTCATCCAGGGCGATGCCGATACCGACCTCGAATTCTATCCGGACAAGGGTTTTGACTTCGTCGTCCTGTCTCAGACGCTGCAGGCGACCCGCAACCCGAAGCTGGTGCTCGACGAGCTGCTGCGAATCGGCAACCGCGCCATCGTCTCCTTCCCCAATTTCGGCCACTGGCGGGTGCGGCTGTCGCTGTTCGTCAATGGCCGGATGCCGGTGACCGCGGACCTGCCCTATTCCTGGTACGACACGCCCAACATCCATTTCTGCACCATCCGCGACTTCGTCAATCTGGTCGAGGAACTCGGCGCTTCGGTCGAGAAAGCCACCGCGCTCGACGGCAACGGCCAGAAGATCGGCCTGTCGATGCCATGGTGGTTCTGGAATTTCTTCGGCCAGCAAGCGGTGTTCTTGCTGAAGCGGTAGTTTGCCCCTATTCCAGCACGTCCGTCGCCTTGTGCGGGTGCTGAACGCCATCGGCGATGATCACATCGGCGTGGGAGTTGTCGGTGCGCAAGGCCAGAATCTCCCGATAGGCTGATGAATCGTACCAGCCCCACGCATGCGCCCTGTCCGGAAACTCGATGACGATCAGATGCCCGGGCCATTCGTTTTCGACCACGTCCATGTCGCCGCCGTGGACAAGGAAGCGGCCGCCGAACGGCTCCAATGTGGCGTCGATCCTCTGCAGATACTCGACAATCTGCGGGCCCATTGTGACTTGACGCATATGGGCGACGGCGTAGGCGGCCATGGCTGAACTCCCTGTGAGATCGAAGCCCGACGACCGGCTTCGTTGGCGCAATCTGCAGACATGATGGCCATCGGTCGATTACGTCTGGGGTAATCGGCCGGCTTACCGGCGTCCTGGCTCAACAGTTTGTGATGACATTGCCGCTGGTTTTTTGTAGCGTCGAATCGAATACCATCCCGGGGTAAGGCTTGGACGGCGACCATCAAAACCTCCGGCCTCCAGGCATTTCGGGGCACAATCGAAGCAACATGTCCAAGGCAACCGACCTCGCTCCGCTGATCTCGGTGATCACACCGACGCACAATCGCCGCAGCAAGGTGGTGCGCGCCGTGGAGAGCGTGCTGGCGCAGAATTTTCCCCGGTTCGAACACATTGTCGTCGATGACGGCTCGACCGACGGTACGGCAGCCGCACTTGCCGAAATCCGCGATCCACGGCTGATCTATGTTGGCTCGAAATGGCGCGGCGCCAATGCCGCCCGCAATGCCGGCATCGAGCGGGCGCAGGCGCCGGTGGTGACATTCCTCGATTCCGACGACGTCTATTTGCCGGATCGCCTGGCGCGGACGCTGGAGCAGTTCGACAACAATCCCTCGCTCGAAGTGCTGATCAGTTCCTTCGTGTCGCTGAAGGGCAATCGCCGCACCAACTGCGTCAACCGCGAGGCGCTGCTGAGCCGCGACTCGCTGGAGCGGGCCCTTGTCGCGCAGACCATCTTCATTGCCGGGTCGGCAATCACCGCCCGGCGCGAGTCGCTGCTGGCCATCGGCGGCTACGACAGTGACGTCACGCGCATGCAGGATCGCGAATTGTTGCTGCGCTTTGCCCGTCGCAGCGGCGCGCAGCTGTCCGAAGTGATCGACTGGAAAAAGTACAACTCGGAGAATTCGATCTCCGGTCGCCGGGACGGCTATGTCGAAGCCTATGCGAGCTTGATCGACAAGCACCCCTATATCGCCGACCGCTACCCCTACATTCCGCCTTACATGATCGCCCGGCAGCTCATCGCCGATGCACTCAAGGGCAGGGTTTCGCAGGCGTTCTCCGGCTATATGGCCAACCGGTCGTCGAAGGCGCTTGGCTATTCGCTGCCGCAGCTGTTGCGTGGCTATGTCGGCGGCCGGCGCTGGCGCCGCGATCTCTATGCCGAATTTCGCGACAAATACGGTGCACGGCCGGCCTGAAGTTTGCCGACAAGCCGCGCAGCGGCTTTCCCCTCCGAACTGCCTCAAACCTCATTTGTCGAGTTCCGGCAGATATGGGTCGGAATATAGCCGCCGGTCGCGTTCGCCCTGTAGGCAGTCCATGGGTGCGGCGGCATCGATCGGGACCACGGTCGCATCGGCGATGCCGCTCACCTCCAGGATCAGCTTGCGGCGTATGGCGGTGGCGAATTCCGAGGCCGCATAGATCGGCAACACGAAGGAGCCGGGCCCACCGGTGACGCAGTCGTCATAATACTGGTCGAGATGGCTGAAGGTCGGCGACGGGCTGATCAGGATCGGCAGGCCGTTGATGACGATGCCCTTGGCCACCGCCGCATCGCGTGTCGTGGCGACGGGCAGCCCGGTGTTGTTGGGACCGTCGCCGGAAATGTCGATGACGCTGCGTGGCGCATCGAACCCCGTGCCCTCGAACAGCCCGGCGCCGAAGGCAAGCGCACCGGAAATCGAGGTGCCGCGAAAGCTGCGGAACGGCCGCGCTTCTATTCTGTCGGCGAAGGCGTTGGCGCTCTCTGCGCTGTCGATCACCTGCCAGGCGATGACGCCATCCTCGCGCACGACGCCCGCCCATTCGAAATAGGCAAGCGCGATGCGCCCGGTGGTTCCCGAGCGCACGGCCTTGATGAAATCGGGATGCCTGAGCGCCTCGACATAGCCCGCGCGCTGCAGCGCGAACTCCCTCTCGTCCATCGACTGTGAGATGTCGACGGCCAGCACCAGTTCGACATCCACGGCAACGGCCGGGGCAGCCACGGGCGTGGTGCAGGCAAGGCAGGCAAGCAGGCTGAGCGCATCGAGCATGGCCGCACCACCGACGTTTCGACCCGTGAATCTTCGCCGCGATCGCGGCGAAATAAAGCCCCTTCTACTTTCGCCGCACGGCCGCTTTCGGCGGCGGGTCGATGGCGCCGGTCCTGACTCGGGCGGGTTTCAGTGGCGCAGCACCCGTATCCTTCACGATGTTCAATGCGCGTGGAAAGAAATGACCATTGTGCAGTCCGCGCCCGATGTTGAGGATCGCGGTTTCCGGCAGGCGTTTCTCCAGCATGGACAGTACCCTTCGCAGCGAAGGACCATCGAACGCGTCCATCGCTTCGTCGATGATCACCCATTTCGGCTGCCGCAAGGCCAGCCTGGCGAAGGCCAGCGACCGCTGTTCGTCATCGTTGAGTTCACGCTCCCAGCGTGCGGAACGGTCGAGCGAGGATGACAGCCGCTCGAGGCCGACCTCGGCCAGCACCGCCCCAAAATCAGCATCGCCAGCCGGCGCCGAGCCATTCGGATGCAGCACTTCGCGTAACGTGCCGGCAGGAAAATACGGAACACGCGGCACGAAAATCGGCGTTTCTCCGGCCGGCAAGCCGATCCGCCCGCTGCCCCAGGGCCAAAGGCCGGCAATGGCGCGGAAGAACAATGTCTTGCCGGCGCCTGGGTCGCCGGTGATCACGACGCGCTCACCGGGATGGATCTCGACATGGCTGTCTGAAAGTTTGGTGCAGCCCTCCGGCGAGGCCACTTGGAGCTTCTCGAAGGTCAGGCTGCCATTGGCGTTATCGCCGAATTCGATGCGCTTTTCCTTGTCGTGCAACACATCGGTTTCATCGAGCGCAATGCGGAAGTCGGCAACGCGCATCAGCGTGGCGCGCCAGTCGGCGATGCCGCCGATATTGTTGATGAACCAGCGCAGCGACGAGTGCACCTGGTTGAAGGCGCCGACCGCCATCATCAACCCGCCAAAGCTGATATCGCCTGAAAAATAGACCGGCGATGCCACAAGGATCGGCGCCACCACGGTGATCCAGCCATAGGTATCGGTCACCCAGGAAAGGTTGATCTGCGCTTTGTAGATGTTTCGCATCGCGCCCAGCACCGTGCCAAGGTCGATTTCGAGCCGTCTCTTGGCATCGGCTTCGCCGTGATAGAGCGCGATGGCGTCGACATTCTCGTTGACGCGCACCATCCCGGAACGCAGCTCGGCCTCGCGGGTGTAGCGGTCGCTGTTGAGGCGGATCAGCGGCCGCCCGACCAGCCAGCTCAGCCAGGAGGCGATGCCGGCATAGAGGAACGCGGCCCAGACCATGTAGCCCGGTATCGCCAGCGACCAGCCGTTGATGTGGAAGACGAAGCCCGACGAGAGTTGCCAAAGCACGCCGACGAACGACACCAGCAGGATGAAGGATTGCAGCAGGCCGACGCCGAGGTCCGTCGACAGATCGGACAGATGCGCGGCATCCTGCTGCATGCGCTGGTCGGGATTGACGCCGATGGCGCCGGCATTGGCGAGCCGGAAGGCCCGCGCCGGCCGCATCCATTGGTCGATCAGGTCGAGCGTCAGCGCCTCGCGCAGCTTCAGCCGGATCATCTGGTTGAGCCAGGTCTGAGCGATGTTGAGCAGGAGCAGCGTGCCGGCAATCACGGCAAAGATCATCAGCTGATGCAGGAAGGCCGCCATGTCGCGACGCGCCAGCGCATCGTAGAAAGGCTGGTTCCAGCGGTTGAGCAGAACCTGGCCGATCGACGTGGCGACGATGACCGCCATAATGCCGACCGACGTCCAGACCAGCCACTTGCGCACCGGTGAGCCTATCAGCGCCCGTTTGATCGTCGCCACCTGATCGCGCAGGCTGCTGGCTTCGACGGTTACCGGCTGAGCGTGGCGGACTTGTCCGGTTGATCAGCCATGCACGAGGTCCTTGCGTTCAGAAGCGTTGCTGAAACCAGATGGAGAGACTTGAAGGCATCCGCCGCTCAAACGGACCGCGAATGCATCTGCGACAGATAGGTGGGAAAAACCCACGCAACACCAGTTTTCATGATGATCACGAAGGTGTCACCTGACGCGTCGTCGATGTCACCCCTTCCGCCCGGCGGCCAAGCCGCGTCGCACCGTGCGGTGACAGTACCGGCACGAAGACACGGCGCGAGGCGCGCTGCGCGACCGGCACGCCCTGATAGAGCCGCTTCTGCGCCTCGACCACGATGACGCCGGAAAAGATCGGCCAGAACCGCCGGCCGGCGCGCTCCAGCACATTGTGGAACCGCATCATGAAGCGCCGCGGCGATGGCGGGAAGAACAGCGCGTCGGACCAGGAAGCCGGTGTGAAATTCGCCTCGCGGAGCAATTCTGTCAGCTGGCCGCGCGAGAACGGCCGGCCATTGCCGAACGGCGTGTGCTCGAACCGCGCCCAGACACCGCGCCGGTTGGGCACGACGATGACGACGCGCCCTGCCGGCGACAGCACCCGCCAGATCTCGTTCAGCGTCTCGCGCGGGTTTTCGACAT
Source organism: Mesorhizobium sp. M0514 (assembly GCF_040321145.1). NCBI lineage: Bacteria > Pseudomonadati > Pseudomonadota > Alphaproteobacteria > Hyphomicrobiales > Phyllobacteriaceae > Mesorhizobium > Mesorhizobium sp. M0514. The sequence continues at coordinate 68,950 of NZ_JAMYQZ010000021.1, read as the reverse complement.
GTTCGAGCGAATGCACGAGCAGCATGCGGTCGATGCAGGAATCGACCAGCGGCAATTCCTCGTCGAAGACCAGCGCCGTAGCCGTCGGCCCGTTCGCCGGCCAGACGACTGCGCCTTGCGTAGCAGGCATGAAGGCAAACACCCGCTCGGCATCGGTGCCGAACCGCTCCAGCCACGGCAAGGTATAGCCGAGCCCGACCAGCCGCTCATTGGGCACTGTTGCCCATATTGAGGACAGCGCCATGGTGATCGAGCGTTCAGCCAGGCGGCCGAGCGTGGTCGAATAGAAGGAGCGGAGATCGACGATATCGGAATGCATGCGCGGGACGGTAGCTGCGATGCCGCCCAAGTTCAACAAAGCCGGCACGTTCTGCAAAGCTAGAGTGACATCGGCGGCCAAGCGCCCTATGTCTGCGCCAACAGATGGAGAGATGCCAATGCCCGTCGAAATCGAACAGTTCATGTGCCGCAGCGACAATTTCGGCGTGCTGGTGCATGACCCGAAAAGCGGCGAGACCGCCATTATCGACGCGCCCGAAGAAGCGCCGATCATTGCCGCGATCGAGCGTACCGGCTGGAAGCCGACGATGATCCTGACCACCCACCACCATGTCGACCATGTCGAGGCCAATCTGGCGCTGAAGGAGCGCTTCAAGCTGCGCATCGTCGGACCGGAGGCTGAAAAGGAAAAGATCCCCGGCATCGACGAGACCGTCGGGCAAGGCTCGGTCGTCCATCTCGGCGGCGAGCGGATCGATGTCATCGCCACGCCCGGCCACACTGCGGGCCATGTCTCCTATCATTTTCCGGCCTCGAAAGTGGCGTTCACCGCCGACACTTTGTTCGCGCTCGGCTGCGGCCGGCTGTTCGAATGCAAGCCGCCGGTGATGTATGAGTCGCTGAAGAAGCTCGCCGCACTCCCGGCGGACACGGTCATCTATTGCGGCCATGAGTATACGCTTTCGAACGCCCGCTTTGCGTTGACCGTCGACCCGACCAATTCGGCGCTCAGGGAACGCGCCGCCAAAATCGAGACCCTGCGCGCCGACAACAAGGCGACGCTGCCGACCACGATCGGCGAGGAATTGTCGACCAATCCGTTCCTGCGCTGGCACGACCCGGCGATCCGCAAGCATCTCGGTATGGAGGCGGCCCCGGACGCCGAAGTGTTCGCGGAAATCCGCAAGCGCAAGGACAATTTCTGAGCATCGTACCGGGATCAGCCATGACCAGCGCCGCTGAAATCATCGCCACGCTCGGCCTCAAGCCGCATCCGGAAGGCGGCTGGTATGCCGAGACCTTTCGCGACGGCGCCGGGCGGGGCCATTCGACGGCGATCTATTTCCTCCTTGAACAGGACCAGATTTCGGCCTGGCACCGGGTCAAGGACGCGGCCGAGGTCTGGCATTTCCATGCCGGGGCGCCGCTGGCGCTGTCGATGTGCGAGGAAGGCAGTCCAAAGGTTAACCAGGTGATCGAGCAGGTGCTCGGCATTGAACTTGCGGCGGGCGAGCGGCCGCAGATCGTTGTGCCGGCCGGCTGGTGGCAATCAGCGCGCAGCCTCGGCGAATGGACGTTGGTCGGCTGCACCGTGGCGCCGGGCTTCGACTTCGCCGCGTTTGAAATGGCCGAGCCGGGCTGGCAGCCTTAGGCCAGAAGAAAACCAAGAGTTATGCAGAGCTGGGCGGCATAGTAGAGCACCCAGACCGCATAACGGATGCCGGCGCGATAGGGTGCTATTGCCGGAACCAGGAATTTCTCCGCGGCAAGCAGCCCGTCCGATGCCATGAACATAACAGCGCCGCCGATGACCCACGGATTGTCGAGCGTCAACGCCGAGATGCCCATCGCCAGAATGGCCGCGATATAGATGGCGATCGGCACCCGCAGGCCGGGACTGACACGGCGCCAGAGCGCCGCCAGCATGACGACTGCGAAGGCCGCCATGGCAAGCGCGATGGCGCCGCGCCATGTCTCGGTGCTGAGCACATCCAGCCCGCCGCCGCCGCGCAGGAAGAGCGGCACATAGAGGACATGCGCCGCAAGGAAGCTGGCCAGCCCGCCGAGGAAGGCCTTTTCGCCGTCACGCGACAGGAAGGCGTCGCCGACGGCGCTGAGCGCCAGCGCATCGACGAGCAACAGCGGCCCACCTTGCATGAAGGCCAGCGCCGCAAGCATGGCCACGGCCAGCGTCTTTGCGGCCGAGCGGGCCAGCGTCGGCCGCATGTCCAGGGTGAAGGCGTAGATCACCGCCGCCACCAGCGAAAAAATCAATGTTGCATTTGCGTTGGCGTCGATGCCGCCGGCGAACGGCATGGTCATGCGCTTGCCCCGCCAGTTGCCGCCTTGCGCAGGAACAACGATTTCGCCGCCAGCGCCGCGCCGCCGGTGATCAGCACGCAGGCGGCCAAGATACGCAGCGACGGCTCGGCAACGCCCGCCGCGATCAGCACCAATGTCGACAGCAGTGGCGCCGCATAGCTTGCCGCGCCGAGCACCTGGATGTTGCCGCGCTTTACGCCGATATCCCAGGCGTAGAAGGCCGCGCCCACCGGCATCAACCCCAAACCAAGCACCGCCAGCCACTGGCCGGGACCATCGGGCAGCACCGTCTTTTCCAGTAGAAGATGGCAGACGAGAGACAGGGCTGCCGTGGCGGCGCAGAACCAGGTGACGATCGAGGTCGGCACCGCCGGAAAGCGCCGCGACAGCAGCGAATAGGACGACCACAGCAGCGCACAGACGGCCGCCATCGCATAGCCGAAGGTGTAGCGAGCATCGAAGGCGAGGCCGCCACCCTTGGTGACGATCAGCACGGTCCCGGCGAGCCCGAGCAGCGCGCCCACGACATGGTTCCAGGCCAGCTTCTCGCCCGGCATCAGCGCTGATCCCAGCACGATCAGCAGCGGCCACAGATAGGCGATCAGGCTTGCCTCCACCGCCGGCGCGTTGCGCAGCGCGGTGAAATAGAAGAAATGGTATCCGAACAGTCCGGCAATGCCGATCACCCAGACCTGGCGTGGGATCTTCAGGCTTTTATCGGTCGCCGGCATGAACAGCCGGGCAACCAGCCCGACCGCGGTGCCGATGGTGAAGGTGATGGCCGAGAGCAAGAATGGCGGCACGGCGCCCGACGCATCGGTGAGCAACGCCAGCAGCGCCCACATGGCGACCGCCGAGAAACCGATCAGTGTTGCGCGCCCCATGCCCGTCTCCGGCGACTCGCCCCATTTCTATTCGGGTGGGCGCGTCTATTCAGTAGCTTCGAACCGCCCCGCGCTGACAGTCAAGGTGCCGATCTGCGTCCCGACCGTGGCGTGGATCGGCGCATATATGCCGGTTTGGCCGAGCGGTGCAAACGTCACCATCATCTGGCTCTTCTTCTTCAGGTAATTCAGCGCCTTGCGGCCCTTGCGGTAGCCTGCCACCGGCTCGAAGCTCATCTTGCAGGTAACGGTGTCGCCCTTGTAGCCCTTGACCGAGATCGATCCTTTCGAGGCGTAGGTCAGCGTCAGGTCGGCGCGCATCTCGCCGTCATAGAATTTCACCTTGCGCCCGCAGACCTGGTCGAGGCTGTCGGCATGGATAACGGTAGCCGCCATGGGATCGAGCACAGATGCCAGATCGTTGCTGCCCAGCGGTATCCAGTTTTTGGGATTGCGCTTTTTCGGTTCGGGAATGACCTGGGTGGCGGTCACCGCGCCATTGGCAAAGCGGATATCGACCATGGAAGCCTTCTTACCGGACTTATAATCGGCGCGAAATACCTGCGGCTGCATCTGCTTGCCCAGAATCTTGCCCTTTGACGAGATCGTGCCGCTCGTGTCGTCGAACAAGGTGGCGAGACCCGCGCTGGAGACGGTGCCGTCTATGGAATAGCTATCGCCTTCGTAGTGGCTGGAAAATGTCGCCTTGGCCACGGAAAGGCCGAGGAACGACACCGTGTATTCGCCCTTGAAGGACTGTGCGGTGGCTGCGGGCGCGGCGGCAAGGGTTGATGTTGGCAAGGCGGCGACAAGTATGGCGACAACGGCATGTGACGGGCGAAGCATGGCGGGCTCGGTCCTTGATTTTTTTAACCGGAGGCGGGCGACTCCGGCTTGAGATGTCCCTGTCCGACCGCTTATAGGCTGAATTCCGGCCTTTATGTGAAACGCTCGTCACAGTCGTGGGCAAGCCGGAGCTTGACGCATTGGCGAAATGCAACTATGGAACGCCAACTTTTCCATAAGGCCGCCTGACTGAAACCGCGCGCCACCCGGCGCGGGCGAACAAGGTTTGGCAGGCTAGACAGAACTGAAGGTTAGAACCATGTCCCGCACCTGCGAACTCACTGCCAAGGCAGTCCAGACCGGCAACAATGTGAGCCACGCCAACAACAAGACCAAGCGCCGCTTCCTGCCGAACCTCGTCAATGTGACGCTGATTTCGGAAGCGCTGAACCAGAATGTGCGCCTGCGCATTTCGGCCAACGCGCTGCGTTCGGTCGAGCATCGCGGCGGCCTCGACGCCTTCCTGGCCAAGGCCGACGCCAAGGAATTGTCGCAGCGCGCGCGGCTGCTGAAGAAGCAGATCGCCAAGAAGCTGGCCGACCAGCCCGCCGCTTAACGATATCAAGGCGGGGGACGACCGCCCTGAGCATCGGAGCAATCCGATGCTCAAAACTTCTAAGGCAGCAGCATCGGAGCAATCCGATGCTCAAAACTTGCAAGGCAGCGCGATCCGGATTTCGGCTAGCGCCTGGCTGGTTCCATTACCCAGGATAAAAAAATGACTTCCTTCTCGCGATATCTGCCCTTTGTGGCCGCCATGGCGCTTGTCGTCGTGGTATCGAACATCCTCGTGCAGTTCCCGATGCAGGGTCAGGCCGGCGGTCTGTCGCTGGCCGACATCCTGACCTGGGGCGCCTTCACCTATCCCTTCTCCTTCCTGGTCACCGACCTTGCCAACCGCCGCTACGGCCCGACGGTGGCGCGCCGCATCGTCTTTGTCGGCTTCATGACCGCGGTGGTCTGCTCGATTCTCGTCCCGCCCTTCCTGTTTCGCCACGGCCTGATCGAGTTCGAGACATCAGCCGACCGGCTGGTGCGCATCGCCGCAGCTTCCGGCGCGGCCTTCCTTTGCGCGCAATTGCTCGACGTCACCGTGTTCAACCGGTTGCGCCGGCAGAGCTGGTGGCGCGCGCCGATCGTCGGCACGCTGGTCGGCTCGGTGTTCGACACCCTGGTGTTCTTCAGCATCGCCTTTTCGGCCGCCTTCGCTTTTGCCGGCCCGAACGACAGTTTTGCGCTGGAGACGGCGCCGCTGATGGGCGTGCTGCCGGTCGAGACCATGCGCTGGGTCTCCTGGGCGCTGGGCGACCTTTCGGTGAAGCTGATCATCGCTGTTGTGGCCCTGATCCCCTACCGGCTGCTCGCCGCCCACTGGAGCCAGCCGGCCGTGGCTGTCTAGGCCGTGATCCCTTGGGTCCAGCTCGGCTCGGCCAAAACGCCTGACGGCGGACAGGAACTGCGCCTCAAGCAGCGCGGCAGCGAATTCTCGATCATGCTCGGCACCAATGAGCTGATGAACAGCCGCCTCAGCGGCTCCGAAGAAGCGCTGGCCAAGCTCTCCTGTGAAAAGATCGGCGGCCGCGCCCAACCGAAAATCCTGATCGGCGGCCTCGGCATGGGTTTTACGCTGCGCGCTGCGCTTGCCCAATTGGGCGCCGACGCAGGCATCACCGTTGCCGAGCTTGTCCCCGCCGTCATCGCCTGGGCGCGCGGCCCCATGGAGGCGGTCTTCGCCGGCTGTCTCGACGATCCCCGTGTGACGGTTCGCGAAGCCGACGTCGGGCACATCATAAGATGCGACAAGGCAGCCTGGGACGCCATCCTGCTCGATGTCGACAATGGCCCCGAAGGCATCGTCTACAAGGGCAACGACGCCCTCTATGGCGCTGCCGGGCTCGGCGCGGCGCGTGCAGCGCTCAGGCCCGGGGGCGTGCTGGCTGTTTGGTCGCAAGGCCCCGATGCCGGCTTCACACTTAGGCTCAAGCAGGCGGGCTTTGTCGTGGACGAGGTGAAGACGCGCGCCAATGGCAAGCGCGGCGCGCGCCACGTCATCTGGATCGCCACCAAGCCTTAGGGCTCTCAATCCTGGTGCAGGATGAATTCCAGATAGAGGTTGCGCTGCAGGATCGAGTGGTTGTCGTCCGAGATCAGCGACACCATCAGCGCCCCGTCATCGCGGGTCCAGACGTCGAGTCCTTCCATATTGTCGATCTGGTAGCCCATGTCGGCTTCCATCAGCACCGGCCCGTCGGCAACCGCGCCCTTCTCGACGCTTTCGCCATAGATGCGCCTTAGCCGCATCCTGACACCGCCGGCCATCGAGAAACTGCGCTCCAAAAGCAGCAGGTCGCCATCCGGCAGGAAGGCGCCGTCAGTGATGTCGAAATCGCCGTTGCGCTTGACCGTGAAGACGCCCTTGTGCGGCCCTTCGATGATGGCGGCATAGATGTTGCCAACCTTGTCCAAGCTCTTTTCCGAGACCACGACGAGGCCGCCCTCGTGCTGGCCGTTAGTATTGGCGTGGGTGACGGTCTCGAAACCGCGGTTCTGCCGCAGTTCCCGGGCTGGAACCAGGAAGTTCAGTTGCTTGAACGGCGCAGTCATGTTGCTGGGGTCGATCTTGAACTGGGCGACGCGGTGATCGCGCTCGAAGCCGACGGTGGCAATGCCGTCGTTGACTGCAAGGCCCTCGGCATCGACTTCCCATTTCTTGTCGATCGGCCGGCCCTTCTCATCGACCATCTGCTGCATGCGGAAATTCTGGATGCCGGACGGCCGCTTGTCGGCATCATGGGTGATCGAGCCGAAGAACCAGAAGCCCGTATCGGCGACGCCGATGAAATCGCTGCCGGGTTTGACGAACCGAAATGCCGACAGCGCGCCGAAATCGCGCGTCGTCGAGTTCATCTCAAGACCGCCGACGAATTCCAGCAGCCCAAACTGCTTGTCGGCGCTGCCGATATTGAAGGTGGTGATCGGCCGCGCCGAGACTTCGACCGGCTCGACCGCGCTTGGGCCGGCGGCGATGGCCGGCGCAAACGCCATGCCGAACAAGGCAGTGACCGCGAAGAGCATCTGCCGAAACCCGCCGCGCAAAAATATCATCCAGCGCGCCGGTAGCCGCCGCGGCGTGTATCGCGCACGTTTTCCTCGGCAAACAGCGAGGCCAGCTGCTCGGTCATGGCGCCGGCCAGTTCCTCGGCATCGACGATGGTGACGGCGCGCCTGTAATAGCGGGTAACGTCGTGGCCGATGCCGATGGCCAGCAGCTCGACCTGCGAGCGCGTCTCGATCAGCTCGATGACGGCGCGCAGATGCCGCTCGAGATAGTTGCCAGGATTGACCGACAGCGTCGAATCGTCCACCGGCGCGCCGTCCGAGATCATCATCAGGATCTTGCGCTGTTCGGGCCGGGCGATCAGCCGGTTGTGCGCCCATAACAACGCCTCGCCGTCGATGTTTTCCTTGAGCAGGCCCTCGCGCATCATCAGGCCGAGATTGCGCCGGGCGCGACGCCACGGATGATCGGCGGATTTGTAGATGATGTGGCGCAGATCGTTGAGCCGGCCGGGGTTCGGCGGCTTGCCGTCCTTCAGCCACTTCTCGCGAGCCTGTCCGCCCTTCCACGCCCGCGTGGTGAAGCCGAGGATCTCGACCGAGACGCCGCAGCGCTCCAGCGTGCGCGCCAGAATGTCGGCACAGGTGGCGGCAACCGTGATCGGCCGACCGCGCATCGAGCCCGAATTGTCGAGCACCAGCGTCACCACCGTGTCGCGGAATTTGGTGTCGCGCTCCTGCTTGAACGACAAGGGCTGCATCGGGTCGATGACGACACGAACCAGGCGTGCCGGATCGAGATAACCCTCTTCGAGGTCGAAATCCCAGGAACGGTTCTGCTGCGCCATCAGGCGGCGCTGCAGCCGGTTGGCGAGCCGTCCGACGACGCCGGAGAGATTGGCCAACTGCTTGTCGAGGAAGGCGCGCAGCCGGTCGAGTTCTTCCTCCTCGCACAGGTCTTCCGCACCGACCGTCTCGTCGAAGGCGGTGGTGAAAACCTTGTAGTCGATCTCTTTCGGCAGGTTGGCGAAGGGGTTGTCGTTACGGCGCGCCTCGCCCGGCGTTTCGGCGTCTGCATCGTCATCGTCGGAAAGATCGTCGGCAGTGGCGTCGGAGGCCTCAGTCTCGGACGACTGTTCGTCGTCGGCCGAGGCCTCGGCATCCTCGGACTGCGACTGCTCGGAGCCGGAATCGTCTTCACCGCCCTCCTCGCTCTGCTCCTCGCCTTGCGGCTGGTTGTCGTCATTGTCCTCGGAGTCTTCGGTTTCCTGGTCGTCGCCGAGTTCCTCGGCCATCTCCATGGACGCAAGCATCTCGCGCACGACGCGGGCAAAGGCCTGCTGGTCGCCAAGCTTGGCCGACAGTCCGTCGAGATCGGCCTTGGCTTTTTCCTCGACCCAGGGCCGCCAGAGGTCGACCAGCCGTTCGCCGCTCTTCGGGATCGGCCGTCCGGTCAGCTTTTCGCGCACCATCAGCGCCAGCGCCTCCTCGATCGGCGCGTCGGCCTTGTCCTTGACGTCGACAAGGTTGGCCTTGGCGTATTTGTCCTCCAGCATCGAGCCGATATTGTCGGCGACGCCTTGCATGGCGCGGCTGCCGATCGCCTCGACGCGGGCCTGTTCCACGGCGTCATAGATCGAGCGCGCCAGCTTGCCTTCCGGCGCCAGTTTGGTGTGGATGCGCTGATCGTGGCAGGCGCGCTTCAGCGCCATGGAATCACCCAGGCCACGAGTAATCGCGATGTCTGTCTTGGACGCTTTCTTCGGCAGTTCGGGCAGTCGGGCGCGGCTGCCGGCGAGCGCCGGGCGGTCCTTGGCGAAACCGACTTCGAGCTCCTTGTCGCCGGCGATGGCGCGCATGCAGACGGTGACGGCACGCTTGAAGCTGTCGGCTTCAGACCCCGTCTTCGACTTGTTGCGCGTGTTGTCGCCCGGACCCGCCATCGAGGCTCTGCTCAGCCCAGCACCACGTTGGCGGCGCTCTCGGGCAAATCCTCTCCGAAGGCGCGCTGGTAGAACTCGGCCACCACCGAACGCTCCAGCTCGTCGCATTTGTTGAGGAAGGTCAGCCGGAACGCCATGCCGATATTGCCGAAGATCTCGGCATTTTCGGCCCACGTGATGACGGTACGCGGGCTCATCACGGTCGACAGATCGCCATTGATGAAGGCCGAGCGCGTCATGTCGGCGACCCGCACCATCTTGTTGACGATGTCCTTGCCCTTGCCGTCGCGATAGTGCTTGGCCTTGGCCAGCACGATGTTCACCTCATTGTCGTGCGGCAGGTAGTTCAGCGTGGTGACGATCGACCAGCGATCCATCTGCGCCTGGTTGATCTGCTGCGTGCCGTGATAGAGGCCGGTAGTGTCGCCGAGGCCGACCGTGTTGGCGGTCGAAAACAGCCGGAACGCCGGATGCGGGCGGATGACCCGGCTCTGGTCGAGCAGCGTCAGGCGGCCCGACGATTCCAGCACGCGCTGGATGACGAACATCACGTCCGGACGGCCTGCATCGTACTCGTCGAAGCAGAGCGCGACATTGTGCTGGTAGGCCCAGGGCAGGATGCCGTCGCGGAATTCGGTGATCTGCAGGCCATCCTTGACGACGATGGCGTCCTTGCCGACGAGGTCGATACGGCTGACATGGCTGTCGAGGTTGACGCGCACGCAGGGCCAGTTAAGGCGGGCGGCGACCTGTTCGATATGGGTCGATTTGCCGGTGCCGTGATAGCCAGACACCATGACGCGGCGGTTGTAGGCAAAGCCGGCAAGGATCGCCAGCGTCGTCGCCTTGTCGAACAGATAATCCGGATCGATGTCCGGCACATGTTCCGAGGTCACCGAATAGGCCGGCACCACCATCTTGGACTCGAAGCCGAATTTGTCTTTCACCGACACCGTCGTGTCGGGCAAATTGGCGATGTCGCGATCGACCTTGTTCATCTCTATCCAAGTCTCCACGGGCGAAATGCCTGATTTCGCCGGCAATCGATTTTGTCCGGGGGCGGTCTTAGAGCCTTTTCCACCCTTATGAAAGTTGGAAAACGACACGAACCGTTAGGTTGCTCAGCACAAACCCGCCTGCTTGAGCACGCGATAGGCCTGCAGCACATCGCGGAACCGGTCTTCCGAACCTCTATCGCCGCCATTCGCATCCGGATGGTGGCGCTTCACAAGTTCCTTATAGCGCGCCTTGATGTCCTTGCCAGTCGCCTTTGTATCAAGGCCAAGCGTTTCCAGCGCCTTGGCCTCAAGTGGTTTGGCCTTGCGTTCGCGCGCCTCGCGCGGATCCTTCGGCCCTTTGAACAGGTCGAAAGGATCGCGCATGCGGTTGTAATAGCCGGCGCGACCGGAACGCTGCTGGGCGAAATCGGGCGAGGAGCGCGTCGAGGCGCCGGCGACGCCCATCTTCCATGTCGGCCGGTGGCCGGTCATCGCTTCCTTCTGGAAGCGGGCTATCTCGGTGTCCGGCACGCCGGAGAAGTAGTTGAAACCCTTGTTGTATTCGCGCACATGATCGAAGCAGAACTGAAAATACTCGCCTTCCTTCATGCGTCCGACCGGCGCCCGGTGGGTACCGGCCTCCTTGCAGCCGTCCCACTGGCAGATCGGCGAGTGCGACTTCAGCTCCGCATCCTTGTCGGGACGGACCCGAATTTTCTCGAAATATTTGGGGTACGGTTTCATCTCACCCATTTATGGGCTGTTCGCACGTGCGAAACAAGAATTGACATTTTCGCGATCATCGCCCTAACCGCTGAATCGCGGCATAAAGCAGGGCGAATGGCGATTTTTGAGGCGGCCCGGCGGGATCGATCCCGATTTCCCGATCACGCCTTGCAGATATGGTGAAGGGAGATGGCGATGTCCATACAGGCGACGATGGAAGACAAGCTGAACAAGGCGTTTTCGCCGGAGCGGCTGGCGATCGTCAATGAAAGCCACCTTCATGCCGGTCATCACCACCACGGCTCCGACGATCACGGTGCCTATGACGGCACCGGCGAGACGCATTTTCGCGTCCGCATCGTCTCATCCGTCTTTGCCGGCATGAGCCGCATCGACCGCCACCGCGCCGTCAACGAATTGCTCGCAGCGGAGCTGCAAGCCGGCGTCCATGCGCTGGCAATCGAACCGGCTGCACCCGGCGAAAAGACCCGTTGGTAAGTCTCTCCGCCTCAGATCACCGCTTCGATGAGAAACGGTCCCGGACGCGACAGGGCACTGTCGAGCAGCGCGTCGAACCGCTCGCACGTGTCGGCGCGGGCCGCCTCGACGCCCATGCCTTTGGCCAGCGCAACCCAGTCCAGCGCCGGATGGTCGAGATCGAGCATGCGCCTAGCGTTCTCGCCGATCTCATTGACCCCGACATTCTTCATTTCGCCATGCAGGATGGCGTAGGTCCGGTTGGAAAAGATGATGGTCACGACGTCAAGCTTTTCCCTGGCCTGGGTCCACAGTCCCTGCACCGTGTACATGCCACTGCCGTCGGCTTCGAGATTGATCACCTTGCGGTCCGGGCAGGCGATCGCCGCGCCGGTAGCCATGGGAATGCCGCCGCCGATCGATCCGCCCGTACCCATCATGTAGTCGTGCGGCGCCGCAAAGACGGATAGCGTGAAGAACCGTCTCGCGGAGGTGACCGCTTCGTCGCAGACGATGGCATTGGCCGGAAGTTTGCGCGCCACCGACAGCGCGATGGCATCGTCCGTCAGTCTGCCGCTCAGCGTCGGTTCGTCTGGAATGGCGGTTGCGGCGGCGAATTGCTGCGTCGGCTTGATGCCGAGCTCGTCGGCCAGCGCCTCCAGCGCCGCTTTCAGATCCTGGCCATGCGCCGCCAGCGAAAGCACCTTGCAATCGTCCCGAACCAGCCGCCCGGGCTTGCCGGGATAAGCGAAGAAGGCAACCGGCTCCTTGGCGCCGACCAGCACCAGCAAATCGATATCCCGGAGCGTGGCCGTCGCCGCATCGACCGGATAGGGAATGCGGGTCGGGGCGAACCGCCCGCGGCCGCGCTGCATGCGGGCGATCAGAACCTCACTGAACAGCCTGACATCGCTTCCCGATGAGATTCTCCCTGCGATTTCAAGTCCATCGGCGCGCGCCGCCTGCCCACGCACCACCATGCCGACACGGCCCGGCGCGGCGCGGATTGCTTCGGCGATCGTGCGCACAACAGCCATGTCGACGGCGGGCGGCGGCTCAAGCTCCACCTTGCCAGGTGAAATCGCAGCAACTTCGCGCCAGGCGGCATCCGCAGGCAGGATCAGCGTCGTGACGCCAGGCGGCGTGAGTGAGGCGCGGAAAGCCGCCTCTGCGGCCGGCACAATATCGGCCGGCCCCTTGACGCGGCCAACCCAGTTCGACATCGGCGACGCCAGGCCTTCTATGTCGCTGGTCAGCGGGGCATCGAGCGGCAGATGGTAAGAAGCATGGTCGCCGACAATGTTGATCATCGGGCTGCGCGCACGCCTTGCGTTGTGCATGTTGGCCAAACCGTTGGCGAGACCCGGTCCGGTATGCAGCAACGTTGCTGCCGGGCGGTCGGTCATGCGCGCATAGCCGTCGGCGGCGCCGGTCACCACGCCCTCGAACAGGCCGAGCACGCAACGCATCTGAGGTTTGCGGTCCAGTGCGGCAACGAAATGCATTTCGGATGTGCCAGGATTGGCGAAGCAGACCGTGACGTCATTGGCCAGGAGCACGTCGCACAGCAGATCGGCGCCATTCATGATTTTCTTTCCCAATCGACAATTCAGGAACAATTGCACCTGTAGGCGCCGGGTCGGCAATGTCCCGCCGGGGCTTTTGGTCTGATCCAGGACGCCTCGCGGGGATCCGGCGATCAACCGACGGTCCATTCAGGAAGGCCAGCATCGCGGCGGTCAACGCGTCGCCGTCCTCGCCGAAGTCGTGATTTATCGACATGTGCGTGTAGGCGTTGCCGTCGAACAGCGTCACTTCAGTGCCGATGGCGCGCAGGCGTTTGGCAAAGCCTTCGATTGGTCGTCGCGGCCTTCGGCGCGCGAATAGGCGATGAAGGTCGGCGGATGCTTGTGTCGATCGAGATAGCTGGCCGGCGACAACGCCGCCCATCAGCGCCGCAGCACCGGGCAACCCGCCATTCCAGCCACTCCGAATGTTTCCTCCCAAGCCTTCTACCCGGATTGCAGCCACTCTCCTTCATGTGAAGGGAACCAACAATGCTTTCCGACAGTTGAAGGTGATGAGGCGATTGGAATCCAGATCGGCTCCGAGGGCAGAACATCATGCGTGCAACCCAATCCGACGTCTTCGATCTTTTTTCGGAAATTTATGCCAATGCGGCGGACGAAGAGGTCAGCATCCAACAGTATCTTCTTGCCTGTCGGGAAGACAAATCGATGTACGCTTCGGCGCCCGAAAGGATGGTCGACGCAATCGGCGAACCAAAACTGGTTGACACCAGCAAAGACGAGCGCCTCGGCCGCATTTTCGCGAATCGGACCCTCAAGATCTACCCTCATTTTTCTGACTTCTATGGAATGGAGGATACGATCGAGCGCATAGCTGGATATTTCCGCTATGCCTCGCAGGGGCTCGAAGAACGCAAGCAGATCCTATATCTCCTCGGCCCGGTCGGCGGCGGCAAATCCTCTCTGGCCGAGCGCCTGAAGAAACTGATGGAGCAGCGCCCGATCTACACGCTGAAGGTCGGCAACCAGATCAGCCCGGTTTTCGAGTCGCCGCTTGGGCTGTTCCATCCCGATCACATGGGTGATCTGCTAGAGGATAAATACGGCATAGCCCGGCGCCGGCTGAACGGATTGATTTCGCCATGGGCGGCCAAGCGCCTCGACGAATTGTCTGGCGACATTTCCAAATTCAGCGTCGTCAAGCTGATGCCTTCGCGGCTGCGCCAGATCGGCATTGCCAAGACCGAACCTGGCGATGAGAACAATCAGGATGTCTCGGCCCTGGTCGGCAAGGTCGACATCAGGCAATTGGAAAATTTTAGCCAGTCCGACCCCGATGCCTATTCCTATAGCGGTGGCCTGAACCGGACCACGCAAGGTCTGCTTGAATTCGTCGAGATGTTCAAGGCACCCATCAAGGTTCTGCATCCGCTGCTGACCGCGACACAGGAAGGCAGCTACAACGGCACTGAAAATTTCGGCGCCTTTCCCTACCAGGGGATCATCGTCGCCCATTCCAACGAGTCGGAATGGCAACAGTTCAAGAGCAACAAGAACAACGAGGCGTTTCTCGATCGCATCCTGGTGGTCAAGGTACCCTATTGCCTGCGGATCACCGAAGAGAGGCAGATCTATGAGAAATTGCTGCGTGAGAGCGAGTTGGCCGCCAGCCCCTGTGCCCCTGAAGTTTTGGACATCCTCAGCCGCTTTGCAGTTTCGACGCGCTTGGCCGAGCACGACAACTCGCCGCTCTACACCAAGATGCGCGCCTATGACGGCGAAAATCTGAAGGAAGTCGATCCCAGGGCAAAGTCGGTCCAAGAATATCGCGACGCCGCCGGCGTCGATGAAGGCATGACGGGCGTCAGCACGCGCTTTGCCTTTAAGATCCTTTCGCAGACATTCAACTTCGATAATGAGGAGGTGGCCGCCGATCCTGTGCATCTGATGTACATTCTGGAGGAGGCGATCAAGCGGGAGCAGTTCCCGAAGGAAACGGAAGCGGCCTATCTTGAATTCATCAAGTCGGAGCTTGCGGCGCGCTACGCCGAGTTCATCGGCCACGAAATCCAGAAGGCCTATCTGGAGTCCTATAGCGAATACGGCCAGAACCTCTTCGACCGCTACATCGCCTATGCGGATGCCTGGATTGAGGACCAGGACTACAAGGACCCCGACACCGGCCAGATCCTCAACCGGGAGATCCTGGACAACGAACTTTCGCAGGTCGAGAAACCGGCAGGCATCGCCAATCCCAAGGACTTCCGTAACGAGGTGGTGAAGTTCACTCTGCGCGCTCGCGCAAGAAACCACGGCCGCAACCCGTCATGGACCAGCTATGAAAAACTGCGCGAGGTCATCGAGAAGCGGATGTTCGGACAGGTCGAGGACCTCTTGCCGGTGATCAGCTTCGGCTCCAAGCAAGACAGCGTTACGGAAAAGCGCCACAACGAATTCGTGCAGCGCATGATCGAGCGTGGCTACACAGAACGGCAGGTACGCCGGCTGGTGGACTGGTACATGCGGGTGAACAAGGCGGGTTGACAGAGCCGGATGGTTCCATGCCGATCTTCATCGACCGTCGCCTGAACCCCAAGGACAAGAGCCTTGGCAATCGACAGCGCTTCCTCAGGCGTGCTCGCGAGGAGTTGAAGCGGAGCATTCGCGATCAAATCCGCACTGGCAGGATCGCCGACGTGGATACCGAGCACGCCGTGCCCATGCCTGAAAGGAAAACAGCCGAGCCGAGCTTCAACGATGACAGGGCCAGCGGACGGCGCCGACACATCCTTCCGGGCAACAGGCATTTTTCCCCTGGAGACCTGCTCCCGAAGCCGCATGGGGGCGGCGCGGCGTCGTCGCCAGGAAACACGGCGTCGGAAGACGATTTTCGTTTCGTGCTGTCACGCGAGGAGGTGCTCGAACTCTTTTTTGAGGATCTCGAACTGCCCGACCTGGTTAAGCTCAATCTCAAGGAAATCCTTGCCTTCAAGCCGCGCCGGGCCGGCTTCGCGGCGACCGGTTCCCCGACCAACATCAATGCCGGCCGCACCATGCGCAACAGCCTAGGCCGACGCATTGCGCTGAGGCGCCCCACGCAGCAGGAACTGGAGGCGATCCTCCGGGAAATCGTCACGCTTGAGTCGGCCCCGGCCGGCGCGGCGGTGCGCCAGCGCATCGCGGAATTACGCGACGAGCTTGACCGGCTGGAGCGACGGCGCAGGCGAATTGCCTTTGTCGATCCGGTCGATATCCGATTCAACCGCTTCGACGCCCGGCCGGTGCCGAATGCCAATGCCGTCATGTTCTGCCTTATGGACGTGTCCGGATCGATGGGCCAACGCGAAAAGGACTTGGCCAAACGCTTCTTCGTGCTGCTGCACCTGTTCTTGAAACGGCGCTACGAACGCACGGAGATCGTCTTCATCCGCCATACCCATGAGGCGCACGAAGTGGATGAGGACACGTTCTTCTACAACACGCAGAGCGGCGGTACGATCGTCTCCACCGCGCTCGACGAAATGCACCGCATTATCGGCCAGCGCTATCCTGCCAGCGAGTGGAACATTTACGCCGCGCAGGCCTCTGACGGGGACAATTTCACCACCGATTCCGAGCGATGCATAGAGCTCCTGAACGGCAAGCTCATGCGCCTGTGCCAGTATTTCGCCTATGTCGAGATCATCGACGAACGCGAGAGCCACATATTCGGTGCTACCGAAAACGGGACGTCGCTTTGGCGCGCCTACAGTACGATTGAGCTGAAATGGCCCAACTTCCAGATGAGCCGCATCGCTGCTCCCGCGGATATTTACCCGGTCTTCCACCGGCTCTTCGCCAGGCAGCCGGCGGCCATCAAGAGCGCTTGAGAGAGAGAGATGGTCAGGCGAGCCAACGAAACGAATTTGTTGTTTTCCGGTTCTGACTGGAATTTCGAGAAATTATCGCGGGCTTTTGAAGAGATCGAGGCGATCGCGGTCGACGAGTTGCATCTCGATACTTACCCGGTCCAGATGGAGATAATCTCCTCCCAGCAGATGCTCGACGCCTACTCATCTATCGGCATGCCACTGATGTATCGGCATTGGTCGTTCGGCAAACATTTCCTTCACCAGGAGCTTCTTTACCGTAAGGGTGGCCGGGGGCTGGCCTATGAACTGGTCATCAACTCCAATCCCTGCATCGTCTACCTCATGGAGGAAAACACCATGGCGTTGCAGGCCCTTGTGACGGCCCACGCGGCGCTTGGCCACAATCATTTCTTCAAGAACAATCATCTGTTTCAGCAATGGACCGACGCCGGGGCAATCCTGGGTTATCTGGACTTCGCCAAGGGCTACATCGCCCGGTGCGAGGAGCGGCACGGCCTTGCAGCAGTGGAGGCCATTCTCGATTCCGCCCATGCGCTGATGGAACAAGGGGTGTTCCGCTACCACCGGCCGCCAAAGCTCTCGTCGGAGCGACAGCGCGAAGGGCTTCGCGAGCGCCTCGAATATGAAGAGCGCTCCTACAACGATCTGTGGCGCACGCTGCCGCCGTCGCAGAACAAAAACAAGTCCGGCAATGAGGATCAAGGGATGGCGGAGCGCAAGAGATCGCTCAACCTGCCCGAGGAAAACCTCCTGTATTTCCTCGAGAAGAACAGCCTGATCCTGGAACCCTGGCAGCGCGAGATCATCAGGATCGTCCGCGTCATCGCGCAATATTTCTACCCGCAGCGACAGACTCAAGTGATGAATGAAGGCTGCGCCACCTTCGTGCATTATACGCTCATGAACATGCTATTCGATCGTGGCCGGATCGGCGAAGGTGCCATGCTCGAAATCCTGCGCAACCATTCGAACGTGATCTTCCAGCCGGCCTTTGACGATTCCCGGTTTTCAGGCATCAATCCCTATGCCCTCGGCCTCGACATGATGCAGGACATACAGCGCATTTCGACCGAGCCGACGGCGGAGGACCGCGACTGGTTCCCGGACATTGCAGGACATGGCAACTGGCGCGAGGTCCTGCTTGAGGCCTGGGCCAACCACCGCGACGAATCCTTTATCCGACAGTACCTCAGCCCGAGCTTGATCCGAAAATGGCGGTTCTTCGTGCTTGGCGATGGAGCCGACAAACCGCATTTCGAAGTCGCGTCGATCCACAACGAACGTGGCTATCACAAGATACGCGCCCAGCTTGCCCACAGTTACGACCTTGGAGCGAATCGGCCGGACATCCAGGTGATTGATGTCGACCTGCTCGGCGACCGGCAGTTGCGACTGCAACACAGGGTAAAGGATGGTGTTGTGCTCGAAGGCGCCAGCCGTGACGCGACGCTCCGCCATGTCCGCAGCCTCTGGGGCTACGAGGTCAGCCTGGTTGCAGTTGACGCTCAAACCGGTGCGACAATCCACGAACGGTCTACGAGCCAGATCGCGGCATAAACTCGGCAAAGAGCGTTCTGTTGCGGGCCTGCTCGGTACCTTTAGGATTCGCCCGCCGGCCTGATCCTGATCCTGGCGATCCGGTTCTTGTCGCGTTTCATCACCACGAAGCGCTTGCCGTGGAAGGTGAAAGCCTGCTTTTCCTCGGGGATCGACTGCGTCTCGTGGATGACCAGCCCGGCAATGGTGGTCGCTTCCTCGTCAGGCAGGTTCCAGTCGAGCGCCCGGTTGAGATCGCGGATCGGCACGGTGCCGTCGACGACCACGGAACCGTCCGCCTCCTGCTTCACGCCCTGAATGTCGACATCGTGCTCGTCGGCGATCTCGCCAACGATCTCCTCGATAATGTCCTCCAGCGTCACCAGCCCTTCGACCTCGCCATATTCGTCGACGACGATAGCGAAATGCGCCTTGGCGCGCAGGAAGGCGTTGAGCTGTTCCTGCAGCGTGGTGGTGTCGGGCACGAACCAAGGCTTCGACGCGATCTTCATCACGTCGATCCGGGAAAAGTCGTTGCCGACCTCGTTCAGCGCTCGCAGCAGGTCCTTGGCGTGCAGCACGCCGACAATGTTGTCGAGAGAGCCTTTCCACAACGGCATGCGGGTGTGCGGGCTCTGCAGGATCTCGCGCACCACCGCTTCCGGCCCATTGTCGGCATTGACTGAGCGCATATTGGTGCGGTGAACCATGATGTCGGAGACTTCGAGCTCGGCGAGATCGAACAGCCCGCCGACGCGGTCGCGGTCCTCTCGCACCATCTGGCCGTCGCGGCGGAAATCGTCGACCGCACCGCGCAACTCGTCCTGGGTCGAGCGCTGCGGCTCGATGCGCGACAACTCATAGCCGAACATGGCAAGCAGGCGCGTGCGCACGGCCAGGACAAGCAGGATGAGGATGGCAAGGACGGCGACGGCGGTCCAGCCGGGCTCGTTGATCATCATTGCCGGCTTTCCTGGCCCGGGTGGTTCTCCCTGAGGAACGAAAGCACTTCAGACGCCGGTACATCCTTGGCAATAAAAGCCTGGCCAACGCCGCGCGTCAGGATGAATGTCAGCGCGCCGCGCGACACTTTCTTGTCCTGGGTGATGAAGCCAAGCAGCACCTCGGGATCGGGCAACTCACCAGGGATGTCGGCCATCCGCCAGGGTAGACCGACGGCGCGAAGATGCGCCTCGACCCGCGCCGCGTCGTCGGGGCTGGCCAGATTGAGCCTTGCGGAAAAGCCGTGCGCCAGCGCCATGCCGATGGCGACGCCTTCGCCATGCACGAGGCGGGCGCCGTCATACTGTGTGGCGCCTTCCAGCGCATGGCCGAATGTGTGGCCAAGATTGAGCAGTGCGCGGTCGCCGGTTTCGAACTCGTCGCGGGCGACGACATCGGCCTTGGCGCGGCAGGCCTCGGCAATCGCCTCCGCCCGTTCCGCACCACCAGCGAACACCTTTTCCCAGTTCGCTTCCAGCCAGGCGAAAAACTCCGGTCGGTCGATCAACCCGTATTTGGCAAGCTCGGCATAGCCGGCGCGAAATTCGCGGATCGGCAGCGTGTCGAGCACTTCGGTGTCGGCCAGCACCAGCTTCGGCTGATGGAAGACGCCGACCAGATTCTTGCCGCGCGGGCTGTTGATGCCGGTCTTCCCACCGACCGAGGAATCGACCTGCGCCAGCAGCGAGGTTGGAATCTGGACGAAATTCATGCCGCGGCGCACGATGCCGGCGGCAAAGCCGGTCAGGTCGCCGATGACGCCACCGCCAAGCGCAATGACGACATCGCCGCGCTCCAGCTTGGCGGCGAGCACGCCGTCGACCACCTCTTCGAGATGGGCAAAGCTCTTGGTCTTTTCGCCGGCCGGCAAAGTGATGACGGCAGGCTGGATGCCGCCTGTTTCCAGACCGGCCTTCAGCGCGTCGAGATGTGCCGCCGCGACATTGTCGTCGGTGACCACCGCCGCCCTCGTGCCGGGCAGGCGGCTAGAAATCTCGGCGCCGGCGCGCGCCAAAAGGCCAGGGCCGATCAGGATGTCATAGGCACGCTCGCCAAGGCCGACCTCGACAGTGACCGGTTCGCTCACAGCCGCACCTCGCCTGGCGCAGTCGGAGCCGGAATGCCGAAATGCCCGCACAGCGCGTCGACAACCTCCGTCGCAATGACCTCCTTGCGGTCGTCGCGTGTCGGCACGGTGATGTTGGACGTGGCATAGACCGGGTAGCGCTCGCCCATCAGTCGCTCGAGCACGGCGCGCGGATCGGCGCTTCTGAGCAACGGCCGGTTCTGCTTCTTGGACACGCGTTCCATCAATAGGTCGATCTCGGCCTTCAGCCACACCGACACGCCATGCCCGGCGATCGCTTCCCGCGTCTGCGCATTCATGAACGCGCCGCCGCCGGTCGACAGCACCTGCGGCCCACTCTCCAGCACGCGCAGGATGACGCGCTGCTCCAATGCCCGGAATTCGGTCTCGCCATAGCGTTCGAACAGTTCCGGCACCGTCATGCGCGACACGGTTTCGATCTCCTGGTCGCTGTCGACGAAGGGCAGCGACAGCATCGTCGCCACCTTGCGGCCGATCGCCGTCTTGCCGGCGCCCATCAGGCCGACAAAGACGATCGAGCGGCTGCCCAGCCTGTCGAGCAGCGCGGCATGGCTATCGCCGGGAGGATTTGCTGGTAACGCGTTCATGAGACCATGCTGTTTCTAAGCCGTCTTTGCCGGCGTATCGACATCAAAAGCCCGTTTGCGTCAAGCATAGCGCCTTTCGCACCCAGAGCCCTTCGTCCTTGAATTGAAGGAATTAGCGTCCCATAAGGGCACAGGGTTTGGAATCGCAGAGCAAGAAGACGGGCGAAGATTGATGCCGACGCTGTTCCGCTTTGTCGTGACGATGATGATTCTTGCCGGCATTGCCTATGGCACGATGGTGGCGTTGGCGATGTTCGTCGAGCCGAAAAAGGCGGAAATCACCGTGCGCATCCCACCGGAAAAGCTGAACCCCAAGAAAAACTGACCCAAACTGACCCCTGGAACATGAACAGCGCGGCCCGCATCGAAGCCTTTCTCGAGATGATGAGCGCCGAACGCGGTGCCGCTGAAAACACGCTGTCTTCCTACCGCCGGGATCTCGAAGACGCTTCGCAGCAGATTGCCGGCGGGCTTGCCGCCGCCGCCGCAGCCGACATCCGCGCCTATCTCGACGACATCGCAGCGCGCGGCTTTGCGTCGACGTCGCAGGCGCGCAAACTGTCGGCGATCCGCCAGTTCTTCAAGTTTCTCTACGCCGAGGGCTTGCGCGGCGACGACCCGACCGGCACGCTGGACAGTCCGAAAAAGGGCCGGCCGCTGCCCAAGACGATGAGCGAGGCCGATACCGGTCGGCTGCTCGACCGTGCGGCGCTTGAGACAGGCGATGGCGTCAATGGCGACCGGGTGGCGGCACTGCGCCTGCACGCTTTGGTCGAGGTGCTCTATGCCACCGGCCTGCGCGTCTCCGAACTTGTCGGCCTGCCGGTGACCGTCGCCCAGCGCGACGACCGCTTCTTCATGGTGCGCGGCAAGGGCGACAAGGAGCGCATGGTGCCGCTGTCGGCCAAGGCCCGCATGGCGATGCGGGCATGGCTCACGGCCCGGGCGTCGGTGCCGGCTTTCGCCGACAGCCCGTTTCTGTTCCCGGCCGCCGGCGACAGCGGCTTTCTCTCCCGGCAGGTCTTTGCCCGCGATCTCAAAGGCCTTGCCGCGCGGGCCGGCATATCGGCGGCGAAAATTTCGCCGCATGTGCTGCGCCATGCTTTCGCCAGCCATCTCCTGCAGAACGGCGCCGATCTCAGGGCGGTGCAGCAGCTGCTCGGCCACGCCGATATCTCGACCACGCAGATTTACACGCATGTGCTGGAAGAGCGGTTGGTGCGGCTGGTCAACGATCATCATCCGCTTGCCGACTAGGCCTCATATCGCTATGTGAGGGCAACGTGTCCGCGCGGAGCCTACATCTGCGCGATGTTTGCCTTCCGACGCATCGGTCCGCTCAAGAATGTACAATTACCTCGATTTCGAAAAGCCGGTGCAGGACCTTGAACTCAAGATCCTCGAGCTGAAGAAGCTTGCCGAGAATGGCGAGGCGGTCGACGTCGGCGACGAAATCAGCCGGCTCGAGAAGCGCGTGCGCGACGCGCTGCGCGACATCTACAAGGCGCTGACGCCGTGGCAGAAGGTGCAGGTCGCGCGCCACACCGACAGGCCGCATTGCCTCGACTACATCAAGGGCCTGTTCAGCGATTTCACGCCGCTCGCCGGCGACCGCAATTTCGGCGAGGACCAGGCGATCATCGGCGGCTTCGCTCGCTTCCGCGGCGAACCGGTGGCCGTCATCGGCCAGGAAAAGGGCTCCGACACGGCGAGCCGGCTCAAGCACAATTTCGGCTCAGTGCGTCCTGAAGGCTACCGCAAGGCCGTCCGGCTGATGGAACTTGCCGACCGTTTCCAGATTCCACTTCTGACGCTGGTCGACACCGCCGGCGCTTATCCCGGCGTTGGCGCCGAGGAACGCGGTCAGGCTGAAGCCATCGCCCGCTCAACCTCGGCCTGCCTCGGCCTCAAAGTGCCATCGATTTCGGTCGTCATCGGCGAAGGCGGTTCGGGCGGCGCCATTGCGATCGCCACCGCCAACCGCGTCTACATGCTGGAACACGCCATCTATTCGGTGATCTCGCCGGAAGGCGCTGCCTCGATCCTGTGGCGCGACACGACGCGCTCGAAAGATGCGGCGACCAACATGAAGATCACCGCCCAGGACCTTCTGGAAATGAAGATCATCGACGCCATCATTGCCGAGCCGCTCGGTGGCGCCCAGCGCGCGCCCGAAACGGTGATCGCCGCCACCGGCGACCTCATCGCCAAGACGATGAAGGATTTTGCCGGCGCCAACACCAATTTTCGCGAACAGCGCCGCGAAAAATATCTGGCGATGGGCCGCAGCCTCTGATTTTGGCCGGCAGCGCACCGCAATGTGGCGTCAAGGAGCAATTTCGCCACAAAAATGCCGCTGCATTCGGCTCAATAAAAAATCCGTGACACCGGGCGAATTGCCGTGGGGGGCGCCGTCCGACGCTTGCGGTAAGGAATTTTCAAGGTTAACGGGCTTAGGGTCCGTCAGTGTTCAGCATGCAGGCCCGGGCGCTATCCGGCCGTGACGCGAGAAAAAGACATAGCCGTATCCATGTTTACCAAGCTTGCCCGCACTGGACTTCTGATCGCCGCGCTTGGCGTTGCCGGCTGCAACGATTCCTCGATGAAGAATTTTGCGCCGGAAGCCAGCAAGCCGCTGCCGGACAAGATCCTGGCCGACATGAAGGCCAAGGGCATGATCCGCACCTCGTCGGTGATGGCTCGCATCTTCAAGGAAGAAGGCAAGCTCGAAATCTGGAAGGCCAAGACCACCGGCCGCTACGAGATGGTCGCCAGCTACGACATCTGCAAATGGTCGGGCAAGCTCGGCCCGAAATACACCGAGGGCGACCGCCAGGCGCCGGAAGGTTTCTATACGGTCCGCCCGTCGCAGATGAATCCGCGCTCGAACTATCATCTGTCCTTCAACATCGGCTATCCCAACGCCTATGACCGTGCCAATGGCCGCACCGGCGCCAATCTGATGGTGCATGGCGCCTGCTCGTCGTCGGGCTGTTATTCGATGACCGACCCGCAGATCGAGCAGATCTACGCTTTTGGTCGCGATGCCTTCCAGGGCGGCCAGACCGAGTTCCAGATCCAGGCCTTCCCATTCCGCATGACCGCCGCCAACATGGCGCGCTACCGCAACGACCCGAACTATGAGTTCTGGAAGATGCTGAAGGTCGGTTACGACAATTTCGAGATCACCAAGGTGCCGCCGAAGGTCGATGTCTGCGACAAGCGCTATGTCTTCAACCAGGTGGCGCCCGAGGGCACGACATTCGATCCGACTGGCGCCTGCCCCGCGACCACGCAGCCGGATTCGCTGAAGAGCGCACTCAACGCCTATCAAAGCAGCTATGACGCGGCCTTCACCGGCGCGGTCAAGGCCAGTGTTCCGGCGCCCAAGCCGACCATTGCTGGCATCAAGGAAGCCAGCATCGTTTCCGACTGGTCGAAGCGCCGCGCCCGGGGCGAGCGCGTGCCGATCGAACCGCCGTCGCTGAATTCCGACGGCACGCTGACCGAGACGGCGCGCATGGGCCGCATCGATTCGCCCGCCGGCCGCAAGATGGCGGCGCTGGACGCAGAGAAGGAAGCCAAGCGCAAGGCCGAGGAACAGCGGGTTGCTGCCATTGAGGCAGCGAAGGCCGCCAAGGCCCAGGCACTGGCTGAAAAGCAAGCGGCAAAGGCCCAAGCGCTGGCCGAAAAGGAAGCAGCCAAGCAGGGCGCCCAGCAGCCGGTCGCCACTGCGAGCGTCGAGGCGGCGCCTGCAGAACCGCCGGCGGACGAAAGCCGGATGTCGAAGATCAAGAACAAGCTGCTAGGCATGTTCGGCGGCTGAGGTTTTCGCCTTGCCGATGCATGCCGCCCAAAAGTGCGCCGCGGTTTTGGGACAAAGACATGCATGAAGACAAACAAACAAATCACACCGCGATCTATGACCTCAAGGGCCTGAACTGCCCTCTGCCCGTTCTCAAGGCGAAAAAACGCTTGGCGGCGATGCAGCCGGGCAGCCGGCTCTGGCTGGAGACCACCGACCCGCTGGCGGTCATCGACATCCCCGCCTTTTGCGCCGACGCTGGTCACCAGCTTGTTGAAACGTCAGCCGTCAGCGGCGGCCACCGCTTCCTGGTCGAACGCGGCGCATAGCGAGCCTGACAATCAGCCCCCGGCTATCGCCAGCGGATTGCTCTCCAGCGCCGCGCGATCCGGCGTGTCGATCGACGGCCGGTTGGTGAAGGCGGAAAACAGCCGGCGCACATAATCTTCCGGCATGTCGAGCGTGATCAGCACCAGCCTGGTGCCGCGTTGGCCGTCCGGCCAGGCCAGCAGCCGCGCCGGCGGATGCAGGATCTTCTGCACCCCGTGGACGACAAGCGGCCGCGACGGGTCCTCCGCAAGCTCGATGACGCCCTTCATGCGCAAAAGCTTGTCGCCATGCGCCGAACGCAGCAGGTCGAGGAACATCTCAATCGCCGAAAACGGCACCGGGCCGTCATGGACCAGCGAGTAGGAGCGCACGCGGGAATCGTGGCGGTGGTGATGCTCATGCTCGCCGTGGTCATGATCATGATGATGATGGTGCTCATAGGCGGCTTCTTCGCCGAGCCAGCGCCGGACATCGGCGGATTTGGTCGCCGGATTGTAGAGGCCGCAATCGAACAGCGCCGCGACGCCGGTTCGGCCGTCGCCGGCGTCCAGCACCACGGCGCCTGGATTGAGCTGATGGAGTCGCGTTCGCAAAGCATCGACGTCGCCGGGATCGCTGGCCAGATCGACCTTGGTCAGCACGATGCGATCGGCGACCGCCACCTGCTTGACCGCCTCGACATGGCCGTCGAGCGTCGCATTGCCGTTGACCGCGTCGACCAGCGTGATGACGCCATCAAGTCGGAAGGCCTGCACAAGGGCGGGATGCGCCATGATCGACTGCAGCACCGGCGCCGGATCGGCGAGCCCGGTGGTTTCGACAACGACGCGGGCAAGGCGGGCGATACGGCCGGTCTGCAGCCGGTCGACGAGGTCAGCCAGCGTATCGACCAGTTCGCCGCGCACCGTGCAGCACAGACAGCCGTCGGACAACTGGATGATGCCTTCCGAGGCCTGCTCGACCAGCAGGTGGTCGATCGCCACCTCACCGAATTCGTTGATGATGACGGCCGTGTCGACCAGTGCCGGATCTTTGAGCAGCCGGTTGAGCAATGTCGTCTTGCCGGCCCCTAGGAAGCCGGTGACCACCGTGACGGGTATCGGAAAGCCAGCCATCGCCTAGTTCGCGGCTTTGACCAGCTGGTCGCCCTGCACCGCGGTTGCCTGGCCCACCACGGCCGGTTCGGCGCCCTTTGGCGCCGGAATGTCTGGCCGCCAGCTCGGCAGCGGCACATCGGCGTATTCCTGGCCGCCCTGGTCGAGCATCGCCTTCGGCGCCGGCCCGGTGGCGCCGCCGAGGCCGACTGCAACCAGCGTCGGCACGTGGTCGAGCTTTTCCTGATAGGGCGATTTCGGCACGTCGGCGCCCTTCGCGGCCACCGGCGGAGCCGCCTCGGACTGCTCGTGCGGCGCCTTCTTCCTGCAGATCTCATCATGCATGTCGTTGGGTGACATGGTATCGCCATAGGAAGGCATGGCCGCGACCGTGAGCCAGTGCGGGTCGGGCATGGCAAAGCCCTGGTCAAGCAGCCTGGCGGCGGTCTCGGCACGGCTGATCGCCGATTTTTCGCCGAGCACGACCGCGACCAGCGTGCGGCCATTGCGTGTCGCCGAGCCGATCATGTTGAAGCCCGAGGGACAGACGAACCCGGTTTTCATGCCGTCGGCGCCGGGATAGCGCCCGATCAAGAGATTGTAGTTGGAGATCGCCTTCTTGCCGACGGCAAGGCCTTCGATCGAGAACCAGGGGGCGTATTGCGGGAATTCCTTGCGGATCGCCATCACCAGCAGGGCAAGATCGCGCGCCGTCGTGTACTGCTCCGGCGAAAACAGGCCGTTCGGATTGACGAAATGCGTTCCGGTCATGCCAAGCCGCGCCGCCTCCGCATTCATGCGAACGGCGAATCCGGCCTGCGAGCCGCCTATGTTTTCGCCGATGGCCATGGCGATATCGTTGGCCGATTTGACCAGCATCATCTTCAACGCATTGTCGAGCCGCATCACCGAGCCCGGCTTGAAGCCCATCTTGCTCGGCGGTTCGCCCGCCGAATGCTTGGTCACCTTGATCGGTGAATCGAGCTGGACCTCGCCGGCGGCAATCGCCCGGAAGGTGACATAGGCGGTCATCAGCTTGCTCAGCGAAGCGGGATACCAGCGCTTGAAGGCGTCCTGGTGCTGCAGAACCTTGCCGCTGTTGAGGTCGAACAGGATCACCGGATTGGCCAAACCTGGCCCAGCCAGCATAGGTAGCGCCAAGCCGCCCGTTAGCAGTAATTTGAGGATATGGCTGTGCCGCATCATGGAATCCGAAATCGCCTCTTGCCGTAGTCGCCCCTGGCTCCGTAAGATTTCGTTACGCGATGGCCAGCATGACCTGATCCGGCCCTCAATTTCCGGATCACATTGTCTGGGGTGCTATTTACCCTATGTGACGCCAAGATGGCAAAGTGCCAAGATGGCAACAAGCATGGCAATCACAATTGCAATCAAGCAGGCCAGATCGTCTGCTCCAACAGCGAGATGGAACCATTATGCCGATTCTCAACCGCGCCGCCGAGATGCAGGATGAAGTTGCCGGCTGGCGACGCCATCTGCACCAAACGCCAGAACTGAATTTCGATGTCTTCAAGACCGCCGCCTTCGTCACCGAGAAGCTGAAGGAATTCGGCTGCGACGACGTGGTGACGGGCCTCGGCAAGACCGGCGTCGTCGGCATCATCCATGGCCGCAAGGGGCAAGGCGCGACCATCGGCTTGCGCGCCGACATGGACGCGCTGCCGATCAACGAGATCACCGGGAAGCCCTATGCCTCGACCGTGCCTGGCAAAATGCACGCCTGCGGCCATGACGGCCATACGGCGATGCTTTTGGGCGCCGCCAAATATCTGACCGAAACGCGCAATTTCGCCGGTTCGGTCGCGGTTATCTTCCAGCCGGCCGAAGAGGGCGGCGGCGGCGGCAACGAGATGGTCAAGGACGGCATGATGGAGCGTTTCGACATTTCGCGCGTCTTTGGCATGCACAACATGCCGGGCCTGCCGGTCGGCCAGTTCGCCATCCGGCCGGGTCCGATCATGGCGGCGACCGCCGAGTTCACCATCACCGTGAAGGGCCGCGGCGGCCATGCGGCGATGCCGCACGGCACGATCGACCCGATCGTCATCACCAGCCAGCTGGTCGGCGCCCTGCAGACGGTCGCTTCGCGCAGCACCGATCCGGTCGAGGCGGTGGTGGTTTCGGTGACGAAATTCCACGCCGGCGACGCCTATAACGTCATTCCCGAGACCGCCGAGATCGCCGGCACGGTGCGCACGCTGAAGAAAGAGATCGCCAAGAAATCGGAAGAGCGCATCCGCACCATCTGCGAAGGAATAGCCACCGCCTTCGGCGCGACGATCACCGTCGACTATGACGCCAACTATCCCGTGACCTTCAACAATCCGGAAGAAACGGTCTTTGCCGGCGATGTCGCGGCAAATGTCGCCGGCGACACCCAGGTCCACCGCGCCATCCAGCCGGTGATGGGCGGCGAAGACTTCTCCTACATGCTGGAAGCCCGCCCTGGCGCCTTCATCTTCATCGGCAATGGCGAGACCGCCGGCCTCCACCATCCGGCCTACGACTTCAACGACGAAGTCATCCCGCACGGCATGAGCTACTGGGTAAAACTGGCCGAAACGGCGCTCGCAGCCTGACATATGCCGCCGAAAGGCCGGCCGAATTGCCTTCGGCCGGCCTCTTCATTGCCTTCGGCGAGCCCTCTTGGCGAAACGATCGGAAGCGGCTATGTGTCGGGCCGCGTGGTCCCGTAGCTCAGTAGGATAGAGCGGCAGATTCCTAATCTGTAGGTCACAGGTTCGATTCCTGTCGGGATCACCAGCAGCCACGATCAGTCCGTGAGGCGCCCACGAAACAACGTGGTGCCGTCGGTCAGCTGCGACCTGGAGATATCCCGGAACCCAGCTTCGGCCATCCACCCGCGATACTGACCTTCCGTGTACGATTCGCCTGCGCGGTAAAGGTTCAGGAAGGTGAGATTGAGAAAGACACCCTCAGGCGGGCCGAGACGGTCGTCATCGACGACACCCCACCCCGCAATTGCGATCTCGCCTCCTTGGGTGAGGCAACGCGCCGCGTTCAGGATCGAACTGCGCGCCTGGTCCGGCGGCAGGACCTGGACGACAGCCTTCAGGATTGCCAAGTCATGCCGGCCGGTCGATGGCGCGACCGTTATGTCGCCTTCTTCGACAACCACATCGCCGGCACCGTATTCCGACAGGATCGCTGGTGCGACCGCCGCGACCGTCGGGAGTTCCATCAAAGTCGCCGCAATATGCGGCCATCGCTCGCGAAGACCGACCAGAATGGTCCCGGCGCCGCCGCCGATGTCGATCACCGAACTGACCGCCGAGAAGTCCAGTTCACGGGCGAGATTTCGGCCGAAAATCACCCCTCCCGGTGCGAGCATGCGGCTGAAGGCCGCTGCGGATTCTGGCCCCGCTTCGGAAAAGTCGTGCAGCGCGGCCGGCCGGTTCTGCCGCAGCGACTCTGCGGTCAAAAGGTCGGCTCCCCAGAGTTCGCGCAGCAGCACATGATCGCCGCCGCGATAGGTCGGCTTGGACGCGTCAAGAAACTCCGACGCTTCGGCTCCGTTGCGAAACTGACCATCCTCGACGTCGAGGAGACCTATGCTGGCGAGCGCGTAGAGGAGCCGCGACAGACGAGCGGGCTCGACTTTGAGCGCTGCCCCAAGGCTGTCGGCAGTCGCAGCATCGCCGCCGAGCCAGGTGAAGATGCCAAGGTCCAGCCCGGCACGAAGCGCCAAGGCGGGGGGCACCCCTGCGATCAGCTTGTCGATCCGATCGGAATCCACCATGTCATATCCCGTTGTGCGATCCAGGATCGACTTTGAACAGCTCGGCCAACCTCGTCAAATCAGTTCGCCAGCGCGCCGCTCTCCGCGTCGAGCAGGTTCAGCTTGGCGGTATCGGGTTCGACGTAAAGGGTATCTCCGGGGCCAGCGCTGATCCTACCAGCGCCCGCGACCGTTGTGCGCCGGCCCGGCATACCTCAAAAATCCGGCTGTGATAATGGCTGGTCGCGCCTTCGGACGCTACGCAGGCAAGGCCAGCAGCGCCAGTCCGGCCAGCGCCGAGCCGGCCAATGTCGGCAGCATGCCGATCCTCAGTTTCAGCATGGCGACCATAGCGGCTGCCGCCAGCAGCGCGGCACGCCAATCCAGCGACGACAGCACCGGCACCTCCATGCCCAGGCCAACGCGGTGCACCGCGCCGAAGACGACATGCAGTGCGAACCACAGCGCAAGGTTCATCACCACGCCGACGACAGCCGCCGTGATCGCACTCAGCGCCGCCGACAGTGCCTTGTTGCCGCGCAGCGCTTCGATGTAGGGGGCACCGAGAAAGATCCAGAAGAAGCACGGCACGAACGTCACCCAGAGCGTCAGCAATGCGCCGAGCGATCCGGCGACAAGCGGTCCCATCGCACCGGCGTGACGATAGGCGGCGACGAAGCCGACGAATTGCAGCACCAGGATCAATGGTCCCGGCGTCGTCTCGGCCAGGCCAAGCCCATCGACCATTTCACCCGGCGCCAGCCAGCCGAACGAGGTCACGGCTGCCTGCGCGACATAGGAGAGCGCGGCGTAGGCGCCGCCGAATGTGACCACCGCCATCAGGCTGAAGAAGCCGCCAAGCTGTGCCCAAACACTGGCAGGGCCGGTCAGCGCCAGGATCAGTACGACCGGCCCGAGCCAGATCGGCAGCCAGATCGCGATGGTGCGCGGCGCGTGCCATTTCGTCGGCTTGGTGTGAGCGAGTTCGCCGCGTTCGAACATGACGTCGACGGCGCCCCTGACATCGGGCAAATTGTCCTTGCCGCGTGCGGCTCCGGAAAAACGCGCCGGTGCCAAGCGGTTGCCGATCCAGCCGGTCAGCCCTGCAACCAGGATGATCAGCGGAAACGGCAGCCTGATGACATAGATGGCAAGGAACGCGGCCACCGCGATCGCCATCATCACCCGGTTCTTGAGCGCCCGTTTGCCGATGCGGAGGACCGCCTCGACGACGACGGCCAGCACCGCCGCCTTGATGCCGAAAAACAGCGCCTCGATGACGGGCGCATCATTGTAGAGCACGTAGAAGATGCTGAGGCCCAGCATGACAAACGCACCGGGCAGCACGAACAGAATGCCGGCAACGAGGCCGCCGGCGGTCCGATGCAGCAGCCAGCCGATATAGATGGCGAGCTGCTGTGCCTCGGGGCCCGGCAGAAGCATGCAGTAGTTGAGCGCATGCAGGAACCGCTGCTCGCCGATCCAGCGGCGATCCTCGACCAATTCCTTGTGCATCAGCGCGATCTGTCCGGCCGGCC
Organism: Mesorhizobium sp. M0514; assembly: GCF_040321145.1. NCBI lineage: Bacteria > Pseudomonadati > Pseudomonadota > Alphaproteobacteria > Hyphomicrobiales > Phyllobacteriaceae > Mesorhizobium > Mesorhizobium sp. M0514. Next base: position 37,536 of record NZ_JAMYQZ010000021.1, on the reverse strand, counting down.
CGCCGAAGGAGAGCAGGCCGATCCTTGCCCACAGTTTCGCGGCTTGGCGGAAGGTCGGGACGATCGGAGCCTCGGTAGTCTGTGCATTGTCGTCCGCGGCGAGGGCGCTCATGGCGCTTTGCCCGCGCTGGGCCAATTGTGGGTTTCGTCAGTGGCGTCGCGGCACCATCTGAAGAACGCATCGTAGAGCAGCATGCCGGCATCAAGCTGTTCGAGATCGTCGCGGAACATGCGCGACAGCCCGAGCGATGCAGCGAGAAACCCGGCCGCCTGCGGTACGAGATCGAGGCGCGCCGTATCGGCTGCACGCACGATCAGCGCAAGGCGATCGAGCGCTTCGGACCGCAACCCGAACTCTTCGATCATCGTGTCGAAGGTGCAGCGCTCGCCGCGATGGCTCCAGAACACGTCGTCGATGTCGAAGGCAACCGCCCCAAACCGATCGGCGGCCGCCAGCACTTCAGACGGCTCGACAAACAGGAACACCGCCGAGGGATCGACGAAGCGGCGGATCAGCCAGGGACAGGCGATGCGGTCGACCTTGGGGCGGGCACGCGTCACCCAGACCGTGCGGCCCTTGTCGTCGCGGGGCGGTATCTTGTCGGCCTTGACCAGAAGTCCCTTGGCCGCCTGCCACGCCTCGAAGCCGCCTTCAAGGGATTCGGCAGCAATGCCCTCATGGCGCAGCCATGCGGCAACGCCTTGCGAGAGCTTCAGCCCCTTCTGGCAGATGACGACAGCATGAGCCCCCGTGAACTCGGCCGCCCAGCTCGAAACAGACTTGAAGTCGCGCCGGCACGAGGCCGGAAGCAGGCGCGGATCGGCGTCGTAGTCTTCGTCGATGCGCACATCGACAAGAACAGGCGCGTCGGACAGACCGACAAGGCGGGAAAGCTGCGCTACGGTGATTGCGGTTGTTGACGGCATGGCGTCCACCTCCAGAGTGAGAGTTTGGACGCGATCATTGGGCTGACGCCTCACGGGGTCGTCGCGAAGGAACCCCTTGCCACAATGCTGGATTGATCCTTCGCCTTTGTCAAGGAAAGAGCGGCGCCGGGGGACCGCGCCTACTGCGCCGTCCAGCCGCCATCCATCGGCAAGGTGGTGCCGGTGATCTGTCTGGCTGCGTCAGAGCACAGGAACAGGGTCAGCGCGGCGAGCTCCTCGACGGTGACGAATTGCTTCGTCGGCTGCGCTGCCAGCAGCACGTCGTGCTTGACCTGTTCCTCGGTCATGCCGCGCGCCTTCATCGTGTCGGGGATCTGTTTTTCGACCAGTGGCGTCCAGACATAGCCGGGCGCGATGGCGTTGACGGTGATGCCGTCCTGCGCGACTTCCAGCGCTACCGTCTTGGTCAGACCCGCTATGCCGTGCTTGGCCGAGACGTAAGCCGACTTGAACGGCGAGGCGACCAGTGCATGCGCCGACGCGGTGTTGATGATGCGACCCCATTTGCTCGCCTTCATGCCGGGCACCACGGCCTTGATCGCGTAAAAGGCGGCAAGCAGATTGATGCGGATGATGGCTTCCCACTTGTCGTCGGGAAACTCCTCGATTGGCGCGACATGCTGTATCCCGGCATTGTTGACCAGAATGTCGAGGCTGCCTAAGGCCTGCTCGGCTTCGCGCACCATGGCGGTCACCGCTGCGCCGTCCATCATGTTGGCGCCGGAGTAGCGGCACTGGACGCCGAAATCCTTCTCGATGCCGGCGCGCTCCTGTTCGATCGCCGCGGCTTCGCCAAGGCCGTTGATCGTGACGTTGGAGCTCTCGGCGGCAAGGGCGCGGGCAATGGCCAGGCCAATGCCGCTGGTCGATCCGGTGACGAGCGCATTCTTCGAAGAAAGGGAACCCATGGAGATCTCGCGACTGTTAGGAGGACTACAAAGGCACATAGTTTGTGCGCCGCAACATGACAATGCCATAACCATATGCCGGCGCCATCACAGCCCTAAAACGCGCTTTGCCGGCCTCGCCGAGCGCCGTCTCAAGGCTGCACGGCAGTGTTATGGTGCGGCGCAACATAGTCGGCCGCGCATTCGCGCAGTCATTCCTGAAGCATCGATCCAACGAATCAGGGGGGCTGTAGCTTGAAATCGCCGATGTCGTGATGCGTGCCTATGCCCTGCCGCTCACCAACCGTCCTTTCCGCCCGGCCCGTATCGCTTCTTCGACCGCGACGCCCTGAGCTATCCCGCAATCTCCAGTAGGGCCGATACCAGCAAGTGGCGCTCGTCGGCGGACAGCACGTCGGAATCGAAGAGGTTCATGCTGCGCAGCCCTTCGATGGCCAGAAAGCAGACCAGCAGCGTCTTGAGGTCCGGCGTCTCGCTCTTCAGCCGCTGCAGCAGCTGTGACTTGAAGGCTTTTATCGGCGTCAGGAAATCCGGATCCTCGGCGATCGCCGAGAATATCCACGAAGCCGTCGGCTTCGGCTCCTCACAATCATCCGCCGAGAGCCGGATATAGGTGGCGAGGAGGCTCTCGCCGCTGGCGCCGGCGACACGGCCCGATTCCAGCGCCAGCTCGAACGCGCGCAGGTAATTCTCCACCAGGCCCTGCATCAGTTTGGCCTTGGTCGGAAAGTTATATAACAGGCCGCCTTTCGACACGCCGGCGCGGCTGGCGACGGCGTCAAGCGACAGGCTGCCGGGACCGGTCTCGCGTGCGACATCGGCGGCGGCGGCGAGTATCTTGTCGCGCGAATTTGCCCTTTGGGTCTTCATCGATCCCTTCCCCCGCACCAGCCTAGGCGGAATTGACAAGACCGTCCAGACGGTACAGTAAGTTCGCCGTCATTTGTAATCGGGACCTGGCGTCGATAAGTGTCCCGCTATTCGGCTATTTTGCCGGACATCGGCCGAGGGGACAGTTCGTGAAGCGCTTCATCTCTATCACCGCAATTCTGCTTCTGCTCGCTCTGGTGTGCGTCGGCGTTGTCGGCTTCAACCTGTTCCGCGACAACGCTATCAAACAGTATTTCGCCACCATGAAGCCGCCGGCGACGACCGTATCGACGGTTGTCGTCAAGCCTTCCGACTGGACGCCGGGGGTCGAGGCGATCGGCACGGTACGCGCCGTGCGCGGTGTCGACCTTACCGTCGAGACCAGCGGCATCGTCAAGGACATCCTTTTCCATGCCAACCAGAAGGTGCCGGTCGATTCGGTCCTGCTGCAGCTCGACGATGCCGTCGAACGCGCGGATCTGGTCGCGGCCAAGGCGCAGTCCGTGTCCGACAAGACGGCGCTCGAACGCGCGCTGGAGCTGCAGCGGCGCGGCGTCGGAACGGATGCCACGCTCGACACCGCTCAAGCCGCTGCATCGGCCTCCGCCGCGCAGGTCAACAAGCTGCAGGCCGTGCTCGATCAGAAGCAGCTGACGGCGCCGTTCGCCGGCACCGTGGGCATCCCCAAGATCGACCTCGGCCAATATCTCTCGCCCGGCAACGCAGTGGTGACCTTGCAGGATCTGGACACCATGCGGGTCGATTTCTCGGTACCCGAACAGCAGCTGCCGCTGCTCAAGATAGGCCAGGCGGTGCGGCTCGGCCTCGGCGGCACCGGCGGCGGCGCCGACATGCCGTTTGCCGGCTCCATTCACGGCATCGATCCCAAGATCGACGCTTCAAGCCGCCTGGTGTCCGTCCGCGGCGAGGTCGCCAACCCTGACGGCAAGCTGACGCCCGGCCAGTTCGTCCAGGTTCGCGTCGAGCTGCCGCAGGAGAAAAACATTCTGTCCTTGCCGCAGACGGCATTGACGTCGAGCCTCTATGGCGACTTCGTCTTCGTCGTCGTTCCGGCGAAGCCGGCGGAAGGCGCCCCGGCCGCGAAACCCGAGGAAAAGCCTGCTGCAGGGGCCGACGCGGCAAAGCCGGCGGCAGATGCAAAGCCGGCAGACGCGAAACCGGCTGCCGAAGACGCCGCGGCGAAGCCCGCGGACAAGCCGGCTGCCGACCCCGCGAAGCCCGCGGCAGAACCGGAAAAGCCGGCGCTCGTGCTGTCGCAGGTGTTCGTGAAGCCCGGCCGCCGCAACGACGGCATGGTCGAGATCGTCGAGGGCATCAAGGCTGGAGACGAGGTCGTCACCGCCGGCCAAAACCGTCTCTTCAACGGCATGTCCGTCGCTGTCGACAACACCATTGACCCCAGCAAGTCGGCGAACCAGCAGGCTCAGCAATGAACTTTTCCGACATCTTCATTCGCCGGCCGGTCCTCTCCACCGTCCTCGCCTGTATGATCCTGCTCCTGGGTTTCCAGGGCATCTTCAACCTGTCGATCCGGCAGTATCCCAAGGTTGACGAGACGGCGATCACCATCACCACCGCCTATCCCGGCGCCAGCGCCGACCTGATCCAGGGCTTCATCTCCGCCCCGATCGCGCGGGCCGTCGCCTCGACCGAGAACATCGACTACGTCACCTCGTCCAGCCGGCCGTCTTCGAGCACTGTGGTCGTCCAGATGAAGCTCGGCTCCAATCCGGATGTCGCGCTGACCGAGGTCCTGTCGAAAGTGCAGGGCGTACGCGGCACCTTGCCGGATGCATCTAAGGACCCGGTCATCGTCAAGGGCACCGGCCAAGAGTTCGCGATGATGTACATCTCGATGCAGAATCCGAACATGAGCAAGGAGCAACTCACCGAATATATCGAGCGCGTCGTGCGGCCCCGCATGTCGACGGTCGAAGGTGTCGCCGACGTGCAGATCTTCGGCGCCGAGGAATATTCGATGCGGGTCTGGATCGACCCGGTCAAGCTTGCTGCGCGTGGCGTCACCGCCGCCGAAGTGCTGGCGGCGATCAACAACTCCAACTTCCTGTCGGCGCCCGGCAACACCGAGAACGAATATGTCGTCTCCTCGATCACGGTTCGCTCGACGCTGCAGACGCCTGAGGCCTTTGCCGAGCTTCCGCTGCGCTCGACGGACGGCCAGGTGGTGCGCTTGCGCGACGTGGCGCGAGTCGAGCTTGCCGCCGAGAGCACCGACACGAGGGTGAGCTTCAATGGCAAGCCCGGCACCTTCCTCGCCATCTTCCCGACGCCGGCCGCCAACCCGCTGACAACGGCGGAGGCGATCCACAAGATCGTGCCTTTGATTCAAGAGACGCTGCCGAAAGGCATGACCATCGAAATCGTCTACGATTCCACCGAACAGATCAGCGCCTCGATCGATGAAGTGTTCAAGACCATCGCCGAAGCCGTCGCCATCGTCGTCGTGGTCATCCTGTTGTTCCTCGGCTCATTCCGCTCGGTGATGATGCCGATCGTGACCATCCCGCTGTCGCTGGTCGGCGTCTGCTTCCTTTTGTTTGCGGTCGGCTATTCGATCAACCTTCTGTCGCTGCTGGCCATGGTGCTGGCCATCGGCCTTGTCGTCGACGACGCTATCGTGGTGGTGGAGAACATCCATCGCCACATGGAGGAGGACCACATGTCGCCGATGCAGGCGGCCTTCAACGGCATGCGCGAGATTTTCTCCGCCATCGTGGCCATGACCATCACGCTCGCCGCCGTGTTCGCGCCGCTGGCCTTCACCGGCGGCCTGACCGGTGCGCTGTTCCGCGAGTTCGCGGTGACGCTCGCCGGTTCGGTGGTGCTGTCCGGCCTCATAGCCGTCACCATCACGCCGATGATGGCGGCGCGTCTGCTCAAGGCGGGATCGCACAGTCGCTTCCAGCGCGTCGTCGACGGAACCTTCAGCCGTGTCGAGCATGTCTATGAGCGGGCGGTAACCGCCTCCTTGAGAAATCGACCGGTGACGCTGCTGATGGTCGTGGCGCTGGTTGCGCTCACCGGCTTCATGTTCACCAAGACCTCGAGCGAACTGGCGCCGGAAGAGGACCAGGGCTTCCTGTTGTCGATCGTGACGGCACCGCGCTACGCGACCTCGGACTACACCGAGACCTACGTCAACCAGATCCTCGGCTTGGTGAAGGACATTCCCGAAACCAGGGCGCAATTCTCCGCCGTTGCCTTTGGCGGCGCCACCAACGGCGCCTTTGTCGGCTTCGCCTTCAAGGATTGGGCCGAGCGCCAGCGCAACTCAAAGGAGCTTCAAGCCGATATCCAGGGACGCCTCGGCAAGGTGGCCGGCGTCGAGGCCTTCGTCTTCGCGCCGCCGACGCTGCCGGGCTCCGGCGGCGGCCTGCCGATCTCCATGGTGGTGCGCTCGACCGGTGGTTCCGCCGAGGTCTACGAGGCGGCCGAGCAGATTAAGAACAAGGCGCAGGCCTCCGGCCGCTTCATCGTCGTGCAAAACTCGATGTCCTTTGACGCTCCGCAGGTGACGGTGACCATCGACCGCGACCGCGCGGCGGCTCTCAACCTGCCGATCGCCGACATCGGCCAGACGCTGACGCTGCTGGTCGGCGGCGCCGAAGTGGCTCAGTTCGACCGCGATTCCAACAGCTACGACATCATCCCGCAGGTGCCGAAGGAATTCCGCGACAATCCCGAGAAGCTCGGCGAATATTTCGTGCGTAGCGTGACCGGCGAAATGGTGCCGCTTTCAGCGGTGGTGAAGATTTCGACCAACGCCGCGCCGGCCGCGATCGAGCAGTTCAACCAGCTGAACTCGGCGACGATATCAGCGCTGCCGCTTCCCGGCGTCACCACGGGCGACGGGCTGCAGACCCTGGAGAACCTTGCCAAGGAGAGCCTGCCCGATACCTTCTTCATCGATTATTCCGGCCAGTCCCGGCAGGAGAAGGAGCAAGGCAACACGATCCTTATCGCGTTCGCAGCCGCCGTAATCGTCATCTATCTGGTGCTGGCGGCGCAGTTCGAAAGCTTCCGCGACCCGCTGATCATCATGATGGCGGTGCCACTGTCGATCTTTGGCGCCATCGTGCCGCTCAATCTGGGGCTTGGAACGCTCAATATCTACACGCAGGTCGGCCTGATCACACTGATAGGTCTGATCACCAAGCACGGCATTCTTCTGGTCGAGTTCGCCAACCAGCAGCGCGAGTTGCATGGCATGAGGCGGCGCGATGCGATCGTCGCCTCGGCCAAGGTGCGCTTGCGGCCGATCCTGATGACGACAGCGGCGATGGCGCTCGGCGTCGTGCCGCTGATCGTGTCCAGTGGTGCTGGTGCGGCGGCGCGCTATTCGATGGGCCTCGTAATCTTCACCGGCATCCTGGTCGGAACCATGTTCACCCTGTTCGTGGTGCCGATGTTCTACACCTTCATCGCCAGCAAGGACCTGCCGCACCACGCCGAAAAGCCAGACCCGAAGCTGATGCCGGTGCACGCGGACTGAGCGCGAACGGCGTCAGCGAACAAACGAAAAGAGGCCGGAAATTTCCGGCCTCTTTTTTTGACTGGATTGATTTACCGCGAAGCCCCGATGGAGCTCCAAGGCGGGAACTTGCGGTGCGGCATGACCTGTCCGGCTGCGCTGCACCATCGCTCCAAACGCAGTCTGCTACTTGACGATGACGATGCTGGTGTTGGTCGGGCCGAAGGTTTCGACCAACTGGTAGAAGTCGGCGGCATTGTCGGGATGCAGCCGCACGCAGCCATGCGACGCCGGCCGTCCCAGCCGCTTGATGGCGTTGGTCGCATGCACGGCGTAGCCGCCGCTGAAGAAGACCGAGTGCGGCATCGGCGCGTTGTCGTATTTCTTCGAATGCCACATCTCGTGCATGCGGGTCGGCTTGAACGAGCCGGTCGGCGTGACATGCGCACTGTCGCCGGTCGAGACCTTCCAGGCGAAAGTCGGCCGGCCATCGACCAGCACTTCCATGGTCTGCTGCGACAGCGAAACTCGCGCGACGATCTGGTTTGCCGCGGCATGGGCGGTGCTGTTGGCAGCGCCAAGCAGAAGCGCGGCGCCGGCAGCGGCGGCGGCGGCGTTGATGAGTTTGGCGGAAATGGCTTTGTACATGATGGCTCCCCTTTGCCGGCCCGGCCGGCGTCAATTCGATGGCCGCTTATCCCTGCGTCATGTTTCAGGCTGATTTCGATCGACGCTCGTTTGTGTTTCGAATCTGTTTCCACGGGTTAACAAGCAAGGTGGACAACAAGGAGCGTGCTCCCGTCTTCGCTGCGCACTCCCGATCACGCACCGCGCCCCCAAACGAAAGTGCTGATGTCCTTATATGAAAGAAGATTGGCTTCGCTCGAAACCGACTTGCAACAAAGCGCGGCCTGGGCGGCATGATCTGGTTACAGGCTCGCGGCACAGTCATCCCAACGAGAACAGCCGGCGCCAACGAAAATGAGCATCAAATCAACCACCCTGTCCTGGCTCTTCAGGATAAGCATCGCCGCATTTGTCGTCGGCGGCATCGGCACAGTAGCCGGCACCCCGATTGACGAAACTGGCGGTGATGAATTCGGGTGAGATTTCGACGCTGCATGCCGCGCTGTTCATAGCCTTGGTCTGGATTGTCTCCAGTCTGCGCATCAACCGTCTCAGGGCCCTCTGGCGGGTCGGCCTCGGGTTGAAGTGGATGCGCGGCCCCTCCGGCAACTTGCTGCCGAGAGGACCGAAGGCCCGCGTCGCAACGGGGGGCTCCGGGCGACGCGGGCACTTCGGGTTTATCCTGAAGCACCCGCGGTTCTGATTTTTGGGGACAACCGATGAAGACGAAATCTGCAGCCTCCGTGCTTTCGGTACTGCTCTATGCACAAGGCCTGCTCGGCTTTGCCGGTCTCGCCACGGTTCTCCTGAAGGACCGCGCGCATGCCGCCAGCGAAATCGTAGTCGCCAGCGAATTGCCGTCGGGACCATCGCTTCTGGTGGTGCGCTGACGCCTATGCATGGCGCCCGAGATTGCGCAGCTTTTTTGGGCGAGCCGAGGAACAATCCAGCCTCCCGACCCTCAGTCGGCGCGCTGCGTCGGCGGGTCGAACCGGTAGCCTGCGCCGCGTATAGTTGTGATGGTTTCGGTGTCGAGCTTGCGGCGCAGCCGCACGATGCGCGAATCGATCGAGCGGTCGAAGGCATCGGCATTTTCGGCGGGCGCCGCCGCAATGATGTCGTCGCGCGTCAGCACCTTGCGCGGGCTGGCCAGAAACAGCCTGAGCAGCGCCACCTGGCCCGGCGACAGCTGTTCTTCCGTACCCGAACGGTGCATGACGATGGCCGACCGCAAATCGACGGTGGCATTTTCCAGCACGATCAGTTCCTGGGCGGACCTGCCGCGCCGCGTCAGCAGGCCGCCGATGCGCGCGGCAAGCTCCCTGACATTGAGCGGACTTTCGACGACATCTGCGGCGCCAAGCTCGAGCGCCAGCACCTTGTCGACCAGATCGGCCGGCCGGCAGATCAGGATGAAATCCGGCCCCGCCTTCCCGTCCGCGCTCTGGCCGCCGCCATAACGCCTGAGCAGGTCCCGCCCTTCCGCCTGGCTGAGGCTGTCGCCGACGATGACGATATCGATGCCTCCGGCCGAAAGCAGGGATTCAGCTTCCCAGGGCTGCCGCGCCTCGCGCACGTCATGGCCGCGCCGGTCGAGATGATCGGCAAGATCGCCGGCCACCACATCGGCGACGGAAACCAGCGCGATGACGGATCGTGCAGCCATGTTTTTCTTCCCGTTCCCCCGCAACCGGATATGAGTGCTGGACATCATGTTTATACCCAATCTACTTTCCGCTGAAAGCGGGAGCGAGGCCATAGTGCGGGCACGGATTGTCATCGTCGAGGACGAGCCCGATCTCCGGGACGCGGTCGCCGAGTATCTCGGCGCCAACGGCTACGATGTGACCCAGGCCGGAAGCGCGGCCGAGGCGCGCGCCTTGCTGGAGACGGAATCGTTTCATTTGGCCATTCTCGACATCGCCATGCCGGGCGAGGACGGACTGTCGCTCGGCCGCTGGCTGCGCTCGAAAATACCGGTCGGCATCATCTATGCCACGGCTGCCGGCACCGCACTCGACCGCATTGTCGGGCTGGAGCTTGGCGCCGACGACTACATCGTCAAGCCCTACGAGTTGCGTGAGGTGCTGGCTCGTGTGCGCAGCGTGCTGCGCCGCGTTCCGCAGCCGAGCCCGCCCCAGGCGGCGAAGACACAAGCCGATGGCGGCCGCCGCCTGACCTTCGGCCCGTTCCAGGCCGACCTCGACGGCAGGCTTGTCACCGGCGCCAACGGCGCCGTCATCGACATGGCCAAGAGCGAGTTCGATGTGCTGGAGGTTTTCCTGACCCGCGCCAACCGGCTGTTGACGCGATCGGCGATCTCCGAGGCGATTGGTTTTGTTGAGGATCCTGAATCGTCGCGCGCCGTCGACATTCGCATCATGCGGCTGCGCAAGAAGATCGAAACCGATCCGGCCAATCCGAAATTTTTGCGCACAGTGCGCGGCGAAGGCTATATCTTCTCGCTGCCGACCGGTGACGGGCACTAGAGCAATTACAGGAAAAGTGTACGCGGTTTTCCGCCCGGAATTGCGTAAAAACAAAGAGATAGAGGCTTCTCCGTTTCCGTGAAACGGTGAAACGCTCTAGCAATTCCAGGAACAGTGCGTAGCGATTTTCCGTTCGGGATTGCATTGAAACATGGAGCGTTTCACCTTTTTCGTGAAATGCTCCATAGCTGCCTAATTCGACGGCCCTTTACTGATGGCTGACATGACCGCTGAACCAGCACCACGTATGGACCCGCAAGGCGCTCGCCAGAGCGCCGCGATGGCGGCTGTGCGCGTCGTCCGCCGGTTGCGCGATGCCGGCGACTGGCAGCGCGAGATGGAAACCATCCTCGAAACGCTCTGCAGCGCCATGAATTGCCAGCGCGGCATCCTGTTCAGGCTGCGCGAATTGCCCGGCCAGGGCTTCGCCCAATCGGTCGCCGCCTACTGGATCGATCCTCGCTTCGGCGGCGAACTGGCTTCGCCGACGGTGATCATGCAGTCGATCGTCGATACCGATCCGCTGCTGGAGCGGATTGGAGAGGACGAGCGGCAAGGCAAGATCTTCGCCGGCCATACGCGCGATCTCGACGGGTTCCTCAGGGCCGATTTCGAAAAGCAGCACATCAAGTCGTTCCTGTCGGTATCGGTGTTCGCGCACGGTCATCTGTGGGGCACGTTCGCGGTCAATGACTGCCTAAACGAGCGCGAATGGACCGAAGAGGAAGAGGCGACGATGCACATCATCGCGCTCGCCATCGGCGACGCCATCGAGCACTCGCCGTCCGACGCCCATGCCAGCGAAGTCATCCGCCGCACCATGCTGCAGGCGTCGCTCGACGCCATCATCGTCATCGACGAGACCGGCTCGATCATCGAATTCAATCCGGCCGCCGAAAAGATGTTCGGCTATCAGCGCAGCGACATCCTCGGCAAGGACCTGCTCGATACCGTGGTGCCGGAATATTACCGCAAGGGCTATGTCTCGGGCGCCGAATACATGTCGGGCCGCGGCGCGCCGATGGTTGGCCAACGGCTTGAGACCGTGACACAGAATGCGGCCGGCGAGGTGTTTCCCATCGAATTGACGGCGACCGAGATGCGGGTGGCTGACCGTCAGCTCATCTTCGGTTCGATCCGCGATCTGCGCGATAAGCTGCGCGCCGAAGAAGAGATCAACCGCCAGCGCGAAAAACTGCACCAGAACGAGAAGATGGCGGCGATGGGTTCACTGCTGGCCGGTGTTTCGCACGAGCTCAACAACCCGCTCGCCGTGGTCGTTGCGCAGTCGACGCTGCTGCATGAATTCGCCACCGACCCGCAGACCAAGGTTCGCGCCGAGAAAGTGCGCGCCGCTGCCGAGCGCTGCGGCCGCATCGTCAAAAGCTTCCTGTCGATGGTGCGCCTGCATCCGGCGGCGCAGGCCGAGACCGATCTCAACCAGGTGATCCGCGCCGCACTCGAAGTAACCGCCTATGGCGCACGCTCGAGCGGCATCATCATCGACACCGATTTCGCGCCCGGCCCGCTGCTGGCGATGGCCGATGCCGACCACGTCACGCAGGTGGCCGCCAATTTCCTGATCAACAGCCAACACGCTCTGGCCGGTATCGGCGGCGACCGCCTGATCAAGGTGCGGACATTCCGCAGCGATCGCGGCAACCCCGGGTTTTCGGTCGAGGACAACGGACCGGGCATTCCCGAGGCGATCCGCAGCCGCATCTTCGAATCCTATTTCACCACCAAGCCGGTCGGCGTCGGCACCGGCATCGGCCTGTCGATCTCGAAATCGATCGTCGAGCGCCACAACGGCAATATCTGGTTCGAGGAGGTGCTGCCGCGTGGCGCGCGCTTCGTCGTCCAGCTGCCGGTAATCACCGGCGGCGCGGCAGCAGCCGGCGACAGCCCGGCTCGTTCCAGCGGCTTGCGCCATGCGCTGATCATCGACGACGAACCCGACGTCGCCGGCTCCCTCTCCGACATCCTGGAACTGATGGGTATCAAGTCGCGGGTCGTGCCGGCCTGGACGTCGGCGGCGGCGACCTTGACCGGCCACATGCCGCCAGACATCGTCTTTTCCGACTTGCGCATGCCCGGCACCAGCGGCATTGCCATCTACCGCGAATTGCTCGCCGACAACCTGGCGCTGGCCAAACGCTTCGTGCTGGTCACCGGCGACCTGATCGGCGCCAAGGCCGAGATCGAAGCCTTGCCGGCGCCGCAGCGCCCGCAAATCCTGGAAAAGCCGTTCTCGACGCTGGACGTCCGCGGCGTACTCTCGGCAATAGCCGACCAGGTCGCCGCCGGCTAAGTTTTCGGAAGCACCCATGTAGGGTCTATCGAGATTCGGGTCAGGCCGAGTCGAGAATGGTGGTTCCCGAGAACCGGAGCGGAGCGTACTTGAAGTACGCGAGCACCGGAAGCGCAGGGAACCTCCATGCGCAGGCCGGCCTCACCCGAATATCGATAGGCCCTAAAAAAGAGGCTCCCGACCGAGGGAAGCGGCGGGAGCCAAGAACGAGCGCGGGAGGAAGCGCTCGGGAGGTTCAGAAAACGTTGGGTGTCGTGGTCAGCGGCGCTGCGTTGGCGATCATGCGGACGGAACGCGCCTTGTGCACGCCGGACTGAGCGGCGATGACGCGCAGGCACTCCGCGCTCTCGGCGCCCCAGGCCTGACCCTGGCAGGCAAAATCGATTTCCGGCTCCGGCAGCCGGGCGGTCTTGATGGTGGTCGGCGCGCCCTGGACAACATTGGCCGGCGGGTTGAGCGAAGCAAAAGCCGGACCGGAAGCCGGTGTCAGGAACATGACGGCCAGAGCGCAGGCGCCCAGCATGGAGAACATCGCAACCGGATGGTCGCTGGCGCGCTGACGCAGTGCCAGTTTGGCGCGTCGTTCGTTGCTAGTGATCTCGACTTTCGTATGCATTGCTGCTCCCCTTCGTTTTCTTATGAAACGAACCTAAGCGCGCCTGGTAACGGGCGAATGATGCGCTTGGCTTGCCCGCGTAACAGGTTTGAAACAAGAAATTCGGGCATATCCGGACAGATCCGGTCATGTGCCGACGGCAAGATGCGTTTGCGAAGCTGTTTCATGCGGGCAATCAAATGTTGACGACAGGCGGGCCGCGAACGCACCAAGCCCGCTTCCTGTCGGCCGCACTATGAACAAGCTCACACTGCGGATCGAATTTGCGGACGCCAGGTATTTCGTCTCGGAGCGGGCCGTGTTTGCAAGCTCGGCACGGCCAAATCCGCATGCCGGACAGCTATTTCACGCCCCCGGTTAACGCCCGGATATTCCGGGGTTTTCTGGCTTTCAGCTGGTCCTGTTGTGCCGACTTGAAAAGTTGTGATTTCTACAAGCCATTGCATTTCAATGTAAAATATGGTTTTATTGAATGAGTATTCAATAAAAGAAGAGCTTTTTTATGAACCCGCATCTCCGTGACGTGGCGATCCCCAATGATTGGGACCGGCGGGGTCTGCCGGGCTGGAGTTATCACTCCGACGCGCTTCTCGAACTTGAGAAGGAATACGTCTTCCGCAACCATTGGCAGATCGCCGGCCATGTCTGCGACGTGCCGAATGCCGGCGACTATCTGACTATGGACGTGGTCGGCGAGCGGGCGCTCATCGTGCGCGGCAAGGACGGCGTCGTGCGCGCCTTCAACAACATGTGCCGGCATCGCGGCAGCCGCGTCGTCGCCGACAGCCAGGGCACCTGCAAGAACGCGCTGGTCTGCCCGTTCCATGGCTGGGTCTACAATCTCGACGGCACGCTGCGCGGCGCCGCCCGGCCGCGCTCCTTCCCCGAGCTCGACAAGACCGAATTCGGCCTGATGCCGCTCGACCTTGAGATATGGATGGGCTTCATCTTTGTCCGCTTTCGCAAGGGCGGCCCGCAGCCTTCGGTGGCCGAACTGTTGAAGCCGATCGAGGCCGAGATGGCACACTACAACGTGGCCGAGATGGTGCCGTCCTGGGGCATCTGGACACAGAAAACGCCGGTCAACTGGAAGTCGGTGCGCGACGTCGACAATGAAGGCTACCACGTCGCCATGGCGCATCCGGCGCTGCAGGATCTCTACGGCTCGACCTATTTCGACGAGCCGTTCATCAACGGCGTGTCGCGCTCGTTTGCCACCTACAATCCGCATGCCGGCCGGCGCTGGAGCGTGCGCGAATACATCAAGCTCACGCCCGATGCCTCACACCTGCCGGAGCATCTGCGCAGGGCCTGGATCTATTACGGCATCTTCCCCAACAACGCGCTGTCGATCATGCCGGAATCGGTGCAGTTCTATCAGGAGTTCCCGCTGTCGACCGGCGAGACGCTGCTGCGCGGCGCCATCTACCGCTACCCCGACGAGACCCGGGAACAGGCGGCCGCCCGCTATCTCGCCTACCGCATCGACCGCGATACCATGAACGAGGACGTGCAGCTTTCCGTCTGGTCAAACGAGTCCATGATCTCGGAGGCCTTCGAGGGTTTTTATCTCTCCGACCTCGAATACGGTGTGCGCACCCACCACGACCATCTGCGCAAGCAGATCCCGGTGCTGGGCCTGGAGACGGCGCCGGAGGAGAAGGACATGTGGAACCTCAATGAGGCTATGCGCTCGCAGGTGTAGGGGCGGAACTGCCAGTCACCCCTGCCACACGCCCTCTTTGCGCAGATCATCCATGGTCCGCGAAATGCCTTCGCGCAGGATCGCCACCATGTCGTCGATCTGCTCTCGCGTGATGATCAGCGGCGGCGACATCACGCACATGTTGATCAGCGGCCGGACCAGGAGGCCGAGTTCGTGGCAATGCGCGTCGATGCGCTTGCCGACATCCTTGTCGAGCTGCAGCGGATCCTTGCTTTCGCGGTCGGCTACGCACTCGACGCAGCCCATCAGGCCCATGCCGCGGACTTCGCCAACCAGCGGCAGTTCCTCCAGCGTCTTCAACTGCGCCTGGAAATAGGGCGTGACATCGCGCGTGTGGGCCAGCACGCTGTCTTCCAGGATATCGAGGTTCTTCAGCGCCACCGCGCAGCCGATGGGATGACTGGTATAGGTCAGGCCATGGCCGAACATCGCATCGGGATGGTTGGAACGGCGCATTTCCTGAAGCAGCCGCTCCGAGATGATGACGCCGCCAAGCGGGAAATAGCCTGATGTAACGCCCTTGGCGAAGGTGATCATGTCGGGGTCGATGCCGAAGCCATCGCCGGAGGCAAAGACATGGCCGAGCCGCCCGAAGCCGGTCACCACCTCATCGGAGATATAGAGGATATCGTTGTCCCTGCAGATTTCGCGAATGCGCTTGAGATAGCCATCCGGCGGCACGACGACGCCGCCGGATGCCTGCACCGGTTCGCCGACGAAAGCACCGATCTTCTCTGCGCCGACGCGGGCGACCGTATCGCGAAACTGATCGACCAGGAAATCGCAGAAGGCGGCGATGTCAATGCCTTTCGGCCGCCGGAACGGGTCTGGCGAGGACAGTTTGACGACCAGATCGTCGGCGCCGTCCATCCAGTCGCGGTCGCGCGGCCGGCCGTTGAGCGAGGCCGACAGATAGGTCGAGCCGTGATAGGCGCCGCCGCGGCTGAGGATCAGCTTCTTTTCCGGCCGCCCGCGCACATTGTTGTAGAACTGCATGAAGCGCAGTGCCGTCTCGACAGCCGACGATCCGCCGGTGGTGAAGAAGGTATGGCTGAGATCGCCCGGCGCATGATCGGCGAGGCGCTTGGCGAGCTCGGCCGACGGCGCATTCATCGTATACCAGGGCGTGTTGTAGGACAGCATCATCGCCTGGTCGTACATCACCCTGGCCAGCTCCTCGCGGCGGTGGCCGACATTGATGCACCACATGCCGGCCGGCCCGTCGATCAGTCGCTTGCCTGTTACATCGGTGATGTAGATGCCATCGCCCTCGCCAATCAGCGCACGCGCTTCATTGCCGACCGAGCCGGCATAAGGCCAGGGCTGGATGAGATGGCGCTTGGCCAGCTCGACCGCATCGCCACCGTCAGCCATTTCCATCGCTCTTAGGTCTCTTGCAGCCGCCATCATTGCCTCGCATCGTCTGAGCGTAATTTCACCGGGCAGAAAGCGAAGCGCCAAGGGCAGGAAAGCCGGCTTTCTTCACTTCATTTTGAATGTCCGTTCAATCAATATTGCAGAAATAGCGCTTGATTTCAATGCACGGATGCGCTCATGATGAAGGAAAGCCGGCAAGCTTGGAGCGCAACCAGCAAAGCGCGCTCCGCAAAAATTGGGAACAGGCAGCCGGCCCGGTCGATGGGAGCATCATGGCGGAACAGTTCGAGCCAGCAACCGAGATCACGCCCGGGTCGCTGCAATGACGGTAGCTGCCGAAGGGGTGCCCACGCGGCGCATGACGCGAGCAAGGCGAAACGCCCTTCTGCAGTCCGAGTCCGTCCAGGGCCTTGCCCTGATCAGCCCGACCTTGGTCTACGCTTTGATCCTGCTGCTGGTGCCGATCCTGGTGGTCTTCGCCCACTCCTTCTGGACGCAGAACTACCTCACCATCGACCATACATTCACGCTGGAGAATTATCGCATCGCGCTGACCGAGCCGATCTACCGCGATCTGCTCTGGCGCTCGCTCTGCATTTCCCTGACGGTGAGCTTTTTCACCGTCATCCTCGCCTATCCGATCGCCTATTTCATCTCGTTCCATGGCGGTCGCCACAAGAGCCTGTGGCTGTTCCTGATCACCATCCCGTTCTGGACCAGCTATCTCCTGCGCGTGATGTCATGGAAAGTCATCCTCGGCTATAATGGCGTGCTGAATTCCGGCCTGATGGCCCTCGGCATCATCGACGAACCATCGACCGCGCTACTCTACAATTCCAGCGCCGTCATCATCACGCTCACACACGCCTGGGCGGCCTTCGCCATCCTGCCGATCTTCGTTTCGCTCGAGAAGGTCGACCGCACCTTGGTCGAGGCTGCCACCGATCTTGGCGACGGCCCGCTGCGCTCCTTCCTGCGCGTGACGCTGCCGCTGTCGGCGCCGGGCGTCATCTCGGCCGCTCTCATCGTCATGATCCCCACCGTCGGCGACTACGTCACCCCAAGGCTGGTCGGCGGCAAGGATGGCGTGATGATCGCCAATGCCATCGAGTCGCAGTTCCATAAGGCCTCCAACTGGCCACTCGGCGCGGCACTGTCCGTGACCACCATGCTGGTCGTGACGCTGATGGCGGGCGCCACCGTGCTCATCATCCGCGCGCTGCAGAGGCTGGCGCGATGACGGCGAGGCGGCGCCTTTTTCCCGGCGGCTGGCTGTCCGCCTACGCCTTCCTCTACGTCGTCTTTCTCTATCTGCCGGTGATCTTCCTGCCGATCTTCTCGATCAACACCGCGCCGACGCCAAAATTTCCTCTCACCGGCTATACGCTGAAATGGTACCAAGACCTGCCGAAGACGCCGGCGCTGCTTGACGCCGCCTGGAACAGCCTGATCGTCGGTATCTCGGCATCGGTGCTGGCGACGCTGCTCGGCATCCTCGCCGCCCGCTCGATCACCCGCTACCGCTATCCCGGCCGCCGCACAATCAATGGCCTGATCATGGCGCCGCTGGTGCTGCCGGAAATCATCCTCGCCATCTCCATGCTGCTGGTCATGCTGCAACTGGGCTTAAGCCTTTCGCTGTTCACCGTCGTACTCGGCCATGTCCTGATCTGCATTCCCTATTCGATGACGGTGCTGACCGCCGGTTTCGAGGGCTTTGACCGCAGCCTCGAAGAAGCCTCCGCCGATCTCGGCGAGAGTGCCTTCGGCACCTTCCGGCGGGTGACGCTGCCGATGGTGGCGCCGGCGATCATTTCCAGCCTCCTGGTCTGCTTCACCATCTCGCTCGACGAGTTCGTCATCGCTTTCTTCCTGACCGGCACCGAGACGACGCTGCCGATCTATATCTGGGGCCAGTTGCGCTTTGCCGCCAAGCTGCCGGGTGTGTTGGCGCTGGGCACGCTGCTGCTGGTTGCCTCTTTCGTTTTGATGACCGTTGCCGAGATCCTGCGCCGCCATGCGGCCAGACGCACCCAGAGCGAGGGAGGCCTCTATGCCTGAGCAGTCCCGGGCCGAACGGCCTCAGGATGAGCCATCCAAGCAAGATAAGTCCGAGCGGGCCCAATCTGATCGACCCCAAACCGACCGAGCAATGATCGAAATCCGCAGCGTTACCCGCAGCTATGGGGCGTTCAAGGCGCTCGACGACGCCTCGCTGACCATCAAGGAGGGCGAATTCTTTTCGCTGCTCGGCCCTTCCGGCTGCGGCAAGACCACGCTGCTGCGCATGATTGCCGGTTTCGACAACCCGACCAGCGGCTCGATCTCGGTCGGCGGCCAGTCGATGGAAGGCATCCCCGCCAACCGCCGGCCGACCAACATGGTATTCCAGAGTTATGCCATCTTCCCGCATCTCAATGTCGAGCAGAATGTCGCCTATGGGCTGAAACGGCTCAGGCTGGGAGGAACGGAAGAAAAGCGCCGCGTCGAGGAAGCGCTGGCGCAGGTGTCGCTCACCGGCCTCGGCAAACGCCTCGCCACCGAGCTTTCCGGCGGCCAGCGCCAGCGCGTGGCGCTCGCCCGCGCCTTGGTGATGCGGCCCAAGGTGCTGCTGCTCGACGAGCCGCTGTCGGCTCTCGACAAGAAATTGCGCGAGCAGATGCAGGTCGAACTGCGCCGCCTGCAGCAGGCGGTCGGCATCACCTTCGTGCTGGTCACCCATGACCAGTATGAGGCGCTCGCTATGTCCGACCGCATCGCCGTAATGTTCGGCGGCAAGATCGCCCAGGTCGCCTCGCCCAAGGAAATCTACCAGCGGCCGGTCAACCGCCAAGTCGCCGATTTCCTCGGCGGCATGAATTTCGTAAAAGCGCAGATCATAGAGGAGAATGCCGCCTCGCTGGTCGTCGACACGCTGGGCTTCGGCCGCGTCAGGACCGACAAGCCGAAGGCCTTCATGCGCAATGGCGGCGGCGCCACTCTGGGCATCAGGCCGGAGCGATTGCGCGTGCTGTGGGACAATGCGACGGCGAAATTCGAAGTGGCCGGCAAGGTGGTCGAACGCCACTATTTTGGCGAGATCACCCACCTGATCGTCGAGATACCCGGATTGGAAAAGCCACTGTCGGTCACCGAGACCAACGACTTCGGCGCCGACGATATCCCCGTCGGCACTTCGATCCGCCTCGGCTACGATCCCGAGGCCCTGGTGGCGATGGCGGACTGAGCATGATCCCGAAAAGTGGGAACCGGTTTTCGGAATAAGATCATGCTCCACTAAGAATTTTAAGTTCCGTCGCGATCTGTTTGGCTGCGATCCGCCCCATCACGATGGCGCCTTCGACATAGCCCGGGAATGACGGCGACAGTTCCGACGATGCGAAATGAACAGGATCTGCGCCGGCACGGATCGTGCGCTCGGCATCCCGTGCCGTCACATCGACAATAAGGTCGCTGTAGGCGCCGCCGCTCCAGCGGTCATCGATCCAGTCGCGCTGGCTGAAATCGACAATGTCGGCTGCCTCCGGCCCAAGGGCATCAACGAGCCTTGCCGTGACCTCCGCACGCAACGCCGCGTCCGCGAGCGGACGCCAATGCAAGGCCAGCGGTCCGCCGACGAAGACGACCAGCGCAGCATGTTGCGCATCCTTGCTGGCGTCACAAGCGAACAGGCCCGGCAGGTCGCGCCACATCACCATGCCGCAGAGGTCGCGCTTGCGCCAGAACGGCGTGGGATAGCGCACCAGGATCTTGATCACCGCACCGCTTTCCCAGACGCCGAGCGCCTTTGCGAGAGCTGGCGGCAGAGCGGGCGCGAAATCCAGCTTCGCGGCCCTCGCCGGCGGCAGCGCGACCAGCACTTTTCGCGCTTCGATGGCGCTGCCTGCCGAGACGGCACGAACCCCTTGCGGCCCGTGCTCGATGCGCGTAACCGGCTCGTTCAGCCGAACGCTATCGCCGAGATCTCCCGCCATGTCCTCGGCCAGCGACTGCATGGTTTCGAGCAGCGAATATTGCAGCTCGGGCACCTCGTTGGTGATGCGGCGGTCATTGTCGATGAGGTACCACAGCGGCACCTTGTCCATCGCCAGGCACCACAGGCCTTCGATCATCGAGCGGAAAGCCGTCTTGGCGTCAGTGGGATCATGCTGGCATTCGAGCCAGGCGGCAGCGCTCATGCCGGCGATCGAGGGATCGTCCGGCTCGATCGCATTCATCCGCTCGCGGATTGCCATCGCGCCATGATAGGTCCGTTCGGCCTCTTCGACCGACAGCGATGGATGGGTGATGAAATCGCCATTCACATAGGTTTCGACGAAGGCCTTGCCACGGGACGCGGCCAGCGCCGTCACCTCCGGCATGTCTTCGCAGAAAAACTGGCCGCCGCTGTCGATGCGCTCGCCAAGCCCGTTGCGAATAGCCTCGACCCTGCCGCCGACGCGGTCGCGTGCTTCGAGCAGCACGACATCGATGCCGGCCTTTCTCAGCTCAAGCGCAGCCGACAGGCCCGTGAAACCGGCGCCGACGATGACGACATCGGTTCTTTCAGTCCTGTCGCTCAATAGCCGGCCTTGATCTTCTCGAATTCCGTGACCATGCGCTGCTTGAGCTCAGGCGGCACCGGCTGCTGGAACAGCGTCTTGTCCAAGAACTTGTCGAGATTGTCGAAGCCACGGTCGCTCAGCACCTGATGGTCGATCGCGGCCATCCCGGCGCTGTTGCCGTGGCCGTAGCCGAAGGTCTTGACCAAGTAATCGGACACGGCATGCGCGTTGACCGCACTGAGGAAATCATAGGCCTGATCGAGCTTGCCCGGCGCATCCTTCATCAGCACATAGCCGCACACCCAGGTGGATATGCCTTCCCTCGTGTCGCGGTTCATGGCGATCGGCATGCCTTGGCCCTTGAGCGTCACGAAGGTCTCATTCCAGCCCCAGACGAGGTCGACCTCATTGCCGGTAAAGGCCTGGTTGAGGTCGGTGTCGTCGGTCCAGTAAAAGCGGACGTTCTTGTGGACGTCACGCAGGAAGGCGGACGCCTCCTGGAACTGCGCGTCGGTCATCTTGGTCCAGTCCTTGAGGCCGATGACCAGGCTGGCCAGCGCATAGGCGTCATCGACATTGTCGCCGATGGTGACGCGGCCCTTGAATTTGGGATCGGCGAAAATCTTCAGCGACTGCGCTTCCTCCGCCGTGACCTTGTCGGTGCGGTAGAGCAGCGAAGTGTTGCCCCAGTCGAACGGCATGAACCAGGCCTTGCCGTCGGCGGTGACGGCGAGATCCTTCATCGCCATGATGCCGGGATTGAGATCCTTCCAGCCGGCGATCCGCGAGGTGTCGAGCGGTTGCAGAATGCCGGCCTCGCGCCACTTGGTCACGCTTTGCGAGCAGGGGTGGGCGATGTCGGCCTTGAAGCCGGCGCGCATCTTCTGGAACGCTTCCTCCTCGTCGCCGAAGAAAGCAAAGGTCGGCTCGGCGCCGTATTTGGCGGTGTAGTCGGGGTGCAGCAACGGATCTTCATAGCCTGACCAGTCGAACACGACGAGGTCGCCGCCGCCTTCGGCATGAGCAAGCACGGCGCCGGCGCCGACTGTAAGAGCAGCGGCAAGGGCGAGGCGGCGAAGCATGGAATTCATGGCGCGAAACTCCTCATCGCGAAAAGCGGCCGGGCGACGTTACGGAATTTCAGCGGCCTTGGCGAGACCGTCTGCCCGGCGCACTGACAGGCAGACGGAGGAGGCCGGACAGAGCTTTAGTAGCCTGCCTTGATCTTCTCGAATTCGGCGATCATCTTGAGCTTGAGCGACGACGGCACGGGCGATTGGAACAGGGTCTTGTCGACGAATTTCTGCACGTCGTCATAGCCCTTTTCTTTCAGGATCGCCGGGTCGACGCCGGCCATGCCCTTGGCGTTGGCCTGGCCATAACCCCAGTCCTTGACCAGCACCTTGGCGGTCTCGGGATCGTTGATCGCGTTGAGGTAGTCATAGGCCTTGTCGACATTGCCGGGTGCGTCCTTGAACAGCACGTAGCCGCAGACCCAGGTCGAGATGCCTTCGTCCGTATCCTTCTTGGACTTGATCGGCACACCGGCAGCGACGGATTGTACTGTGGCATCGTTCCATGCCCAGGCGAGATCGACCTCGCCGCCGCTCAGCAACTGCACGACGTCGGTGGTATCGGTCCAGTAGGAGCGGACATTTTTGTGCACCTGACGCAGGAAGTCGGAAGCCTGCTTGAACTGGTTGTCCGTCATCTTGGTCCAGTCCTTGAGCCCGATGGCAAGGCTGGCCAGCGCATAGGCGTCGTCGACATTGTCGCCGATTGAGACCCGCCCCTTGAACTTGGGGTCGGCGAAGGCCTTCAGCGACTGCACATCCTTCGCGTCGATCTTGTCGGAGTTGTAGGTGAGCTGGGTGTTGCCCCAGTCCCACGGCATGAACCAGGCCTTGCCGTCCGAAGTGGTGGCCAGATCCTTCATCGCCATGATGCCGGGATTGAGATCCTTCCAGCCGGTGATCCTCGAGGTGTCGAGCGGCTGCAGCAGCCCCGCCTCACGCCACTTTGTCACGCTCTGCGAGCAGGGATGGCCAAGATCGGCCTTGAAACCGGAGCGCACTTTCTCGAAGGCTTCGTCCTCGTCGCCGAAGAAGGCGAAGGTCGGCGAGTCGCCGTTCTTCTCGACATATTTGGGGTGAAAGCTCGGGTCCTCATAGCCCGACCAGTCGAACACGATCAGGTCCTTGTCGGCGGCGACCGCAATCGCCGCGGCCGAACCAGCCAGCGTCGCCGTCAGCGCCAATGTCAGTGTCAGGCGTCGGGTTATTCTTTTAATGCTGTTCCATCCTCTTTGTTTTTGATTGTTCGCTCCGGCTTGGATCTGCCGGTTGTTGTCAACGTCCGCTGCCCGGCCGGTAGTGTTTCGGAAAGGCGGCCGACAGGAATTCGTTTGCCGCCTGCAGCGCGCTCTCACGGGTGACGTCCTCGGTCCCCATCATCAGCCGCAGCCACAAGCCCTCCAGCATGGCGCTGAGCGCGAGCGCCATCACCTGCGGCTCATAGGCATAACCACCGCCCTGCTTGAGCGTGGCACAGAGGTCGATGAAGATCTTCTGGTAGGCCGCGTCGCGTGCGCCGCACAGCGCCTGGTAGGTCGGCCGCGACTTGGCCTCGCCCCAGAACGCGCACCAGGCCGCGAGCTTGCGCTTGTTGCAGATCGAACGGTCGAAATCGGCGGCGACCAGCGCCCGCAGCTGCCGGGCTGGATCCTCGCCGGCCTTGGTCAGCGCGACGCGCCAATGCGCCGCATATTCGTCGGCCATATAGGCAAGCGTGGCGACGAGCAGCTTCTCCTTGCTCTCGAAATGGAAGTTGACGATGCCGCGCGACAGGCCGGCGCCGTCAGCGACATCGGCCATCGTCGTTTCCGAATAACCGCGCTTGGCCAGCGAATCGATGGTCGCTTCGATCAGCTGCTGTTGCCTGACCTCCTTCGACGCCTTGCGGCCGCGTTTTTCCGGTTCGGTTTTTCCAGACGTGTCGGAGGATCGCTCTTCGCGCGCTGCAGCTTTCATCGGTGCCGTCATGCTCCACATTGCCGGCTATCCCACCACAGCCGGCTTCCACCCGCGAAGATGAGTGGGACGGTGCTCGCCACTGTCAAGCACCTTCTGCATGGCCTCCCAGGTTCGTATGTTCTTGTCGATATAGGCCGCTCCGACTGCGGCTGCCGCCGTCTGGTAGAGCGGGCCTTTCAGCCTTTCCAGCTCGCCGCGCGCGACCTTGCGATACCAAGAATTGCGGTCTCTGACGGCGACATCGGCAAAGCCGGCGCTGCGCATCGCTTGCGCATAGCGTGCCGGCGAGGCCATGGCGAAGGACAGGCCTTCGGGCGCGACATAGGCCTTCATCTCAGATGACGGCTCGCCGTCATGGCCGATCAGCCAGTCGGAGGCGGCAAAGACGCCGCCCGGTTTCAGCACGCGGAAGATTTCGGCAAACAGCGCGTCCTTGTCACGCACATGCAAAAGCGCGTCCTTGGAGAACACAACATCGAAGGCGCCATCGGTGAAAGGCAGCGCTCCGGGTGACGCCTGGATGAAGCTGGCGCGGTCTGAGAGCCCGCGTGCAGCAGCCCGCGTTCTGGCCGCCTCGATCACCGGGCGTTCGATGTCGAAGCCGGTGGCATGGGCTGCACCGTGGCGCTCGATCAGATGCAACGCGATGCCGCCGGAGCCGCAGCCTATGTCGAGGATCGTCTTGCGCGACAGGCCTTCGACCACCCGGTCGACCTCGTCGGGTCCGCCCGGCGACAGATAACCCTCGCCCCACAGCGCCTCGAGGAAGCGGATCGCGGCGTCGTCATATTCCGGCTCGCCATCTGCCGTTTCGATCATCAGACTTTAAGTCCCATCAGCCGAATTGCGCAGGTTCGAATGCCGGCAAAGCGTAGCGTATTAACAGGAAAACGCAATATCATTTGTTGAACATTCATTCAGAACGGCTGGACAGAATAGCCGCTGCCGTGCCAAATTCCGCGCATTCGGCGACAAATCACGCGAAAAATGAAGGGTCGAGCACCATGAAGGCTGGGCGCGAATGAAAGCTTGGGATGCGATCGTCATCGGCGGCGGACACAACGGCCTGGTCAACGCCTGCTATTTGCAACGCGCCGGGCTCGACGTGCTGGTGGTGGAAAAGAACGACTGGGTCGGCGGCGCCGCCACCAGCCGCGAGCTGACGCCGGGCTTCCTCTACTCCAACTGCTCCTATGTCTGCTCGCTGTTTCGCCCCGAGATCATGCGCGACCTCGAACTGCCGCGCTTCGGCTTGCAGGTGATTTCCTATGAGGGCGGCGCCGTGTTCACGCGCGATGGCGACTACCTCGCCAACTACCGCGATCACGATGCGCACCGGCGCGAATTTGCCCGCTTCTCCAGGCGCGACGCCGAGGCCTATGACCGTTATTCGCGCGACGTGACGCGGCAGTGCCGCTTCATCCAGCCGCTGCTGATGCGCACCGCACCGGACCCGACCAGTCTCAAGCCGCGTGACCTCGGAGAGTTTCTCTATCTCGGCAGGAAATTCGCCGGCCTGTCATCAGAAGAAATGGCGCTGACGCTGCGCTTCTGGACCATGTCGATCTCGGAATTCCTGGACGAATATTTTGAGACCGATGTCATCAAGGCGAACTTCGCTTTGTCCGGCATTATCGGTACCGCGCTCGGGCCGATGTCGCCCGGCACGGCCTACGTGCTGCTGCACCACTATATGGGCGAGGTCGACGGCTCGGTCGGCGCCTGGGGCTATGCGCGCGGCGGCATGGGCGCTGTCACCAAGGCGCTCGCCGCTTCCTTCGAGGGGTCCGGCGGCACCATCCGTACCGGCGCCGAGGTCGACCATGTGCTGGTGAGCCGAGGCAAGGCCAAGGGCGTGGTGCTGGCCGGCGGCGAGGAGGTCTACGGCAAGCTCGTCGTCTCCAACGCCGACGCCAAACGCACATTCCTGAAACTGGTCGAGGAGAAGGAACTGCCCGATATTTTCCTGCGTCGGGTCAGGAACTTCAAGGTCCGCGGCTCGTCCGGCAAGGTCAACATCGCGCTGGATTCGCTGCCCGATTTCCCGGCACTGCCGAAGGATTCGCCCGTTTATCGCGGCGACATGCATTTCACCGACTCCATGGAGCGCATGGAGCGCGCCTATGACGACTGGAAGGCCGGTCGCTGGTCGGCCGACCCATTCCTCGACATGGTCATCCCAACGACGCTCGACCCGACCATGGCGCCGCCGGGCAAGCATTTCATGAGCTGCTTCGTGCAGTACGCGCCGCCCAAGGTGAACGGCCGCGACTGGACCGATACCGACCGCGACGGCTTCGCCGAAAGCGTGGTCGCGCAGATCGCGGAATACTCGCCGGGCTTCCGCGACCGCATCGTTCACATGGAGGTTCGCACGCCGCGCGAGATCGAAGCCGAGGTTGGGCTGACCGAAGGCAATATTTTCCAGGGCGAGCTGACCTTCGACCAGCTGCTGTTCAACCGGCCGGTGCCGGGCTACGCGCAATACCGTTCGCCGGTCGGCGGGCTCTATATATGCGGATCCTCGACCCATCCCGGCGGCGGCGTCATGGGCGCGCCCGGCCGCAATGCGGCAGCCGAAATCCTGCGCGATCTCGCCAAATCGACCTCCCATATGAGCCCGGCCCATGACGTCATTTGATGCCATCATCATAGGCGGCGGCCATAACGGCCTTGTCGCTGCCGCCACTCTGGCGAAAGCCGGCCGCAAGGTGCTGGTGCTGGAAGCCGCTGGCGATGTCGGCGGCGCGGCGCGCACCGAAGAGTTTGCGCCGGGTTTTCGGGTCTCCTCGATCGCGCATGTGCTGAACCGCCTGCACCCCGACGTGGTGAAGACATTGGAGCTGGAGAAACACGGGCTGCAGGTCACCCGTACAGACTTCATGCCGTCGGTCGCCTTGGCGAAGGACGGCCCGCCGCTTGTCCTGCATGGCGCCTATGGCGAAGTGCTGACCGGCTCCACTCCGTCCGAGCAGTCCGCCTGGAAGGAATTGCGCGCGCAACTTCTGCGCTATGCCGGCATCCTGAAACCGTTCCTGTCGCGGCGCCCGCCCGATCTCGGTGGCATGTCGCTGCTTGAAACCGCAGCGCTCGGCCAGACGGTCGTGGCGCTGAAAAAGCTCGGCAAGGAAGACATGCGCGACTTCCTGCGCGTTCTCCTGATGAACGTCGCCGACCTGCTCGACGAGCAGCTTGCCGATATCAGGCTGAAGGGCCTGCTTGCCTTCGACGCCACGCTTGGTAGCCATCTCGGCCCGCGTTCGCCGACCTCCCTGCTCGGCCTCTACTATCGGCTGGCCGGCGAGACCGGCGGTGCGGCAGGGGCACAGATGCTGCCGAAAGGTGGCATGGGTGCGGTCGTCGCCGCGATCCGCGCGGCGGCGGAGCAAGCCGGCGTCACCATCCGCACGGCAGCGCCCGTGGCCAGGATAGTCGTCGAGAAAGGCCGCGCCGTCGGCGTGACCCTCGACAGCGGCGAGGTGCTGCAAGCCAGAACCATCATCTCCGCCATCAACCCGGCGACCACCATGCTCGGCCTGGTCGGGTCACGCGAGATCGGCACCGGCTTCGTGCGCAAGGTGAAGAACATTCGCATGAAGGGCGATGCGGCCAAGCTCCATCTGGCGCTCGACCGGCCGCCGCACTTCGCCGGCGTCGACGCCGCCAGCCACAAGGGCCGTCTGGTCATCGCGCCCTCGGCCGACCATGTCGAGCGCGCCTTCAACCCGTCAAAATATGGCGAGTTCTCAGCCGAACCGGTGATGGAGATCACACTGCCGTCGCTCTCCGACCCGTCGCTCGCGCCAAGCGGCGCCTACGTGCTGTCGGCGATCGTGCAATACGCGCCTTATGCGCTGAAAGAGGGTTGGGATGCCGGCAAGCCGAAATTCCTCAAGGCTGTTATGGCGCAGCTCGAAGCGTACGCCCCCGGTATCGGCAAGTCCGTGCTGCATGCCGAGCTTTTGACGCCAGCCGATATCGAAGCCAATTGCCGCATGCCGGGGGGCCATTGGCACCACGGCGAATTGCAGGCCGACCAGATGTTGATGTCGCGGCCGGTCTCCGGCTGGTCGGGCTACGACACGCCGATCGAGGGGCTGTTCCTGGCCGGCGCCGGTTCGCATCCAGGCGGCGGCGTTTCGGGTGCTCCCGGTTTGAATGCGGCGCGGCGCATCATCGCGGTGAAGGGATGATCGGATGTTTCAGCCAGTCAACGCCGCACTCTACGGCGAAGGAATGCCGTCATGACGAGTCCGATCAACAACGCCGCCCACCCCACAGCGCAGTCGCATTTCCGCACACTGCGTCTCGGCACGCCGTTCCAGCCGCGCATCGATGCGCTGGCCAAAACTCAGGACTGGTACAATTGGGCCGGCTATCGCGCGCCGCATTCGCTGTGGGACGAGGAACTCGAATATTTCGCCATCCGCAGCCAGGCGGCTTTGTTCGACATCTCGCCGATGACCAAATACCGCATCGAGGGGCCGGATGCCGAAGCCTTCCTCGATCGCGTCACGCTGCGCGATGTCACCAAGCTGAAACCGGGCCGCGTCCACTACACCGCATGGTGCGACGACGAAGGTTTTGTCCTCGATGACGGCACGCTGTTCCGGCTGTCGCCGACCCGCTTCCGCCTGTGTTCGCAGGAGCGGCACCTGCCCTGGCTGCTGGACAGCGCGACCGGCTTCGAGGTGACAGTCGAGGAAGAGACTGGAAGCGTCGCTGGTCTCGCTCTGCAAGGCCCAACCTCCTTCGCCGTGCTGCACGAGGCGGGTTTCGCCGGCGTTGAAAAACTCAAAGTGTTCGATCTCGCCGAATTCCCGCACGATGGCGGCACTATCACCATCTCGCGCACCGGCTTCACCGGCGATCTCGGCTACGAACTGTTCGTGCCGGCCGAAAAAGCGCTCAGCCTCTGGGACCGCCTGATGACGGCAGGCGAACTGCGCGGCATCCGCGCCATCGGCTACGCCGCCCTCAACCGCGCCCGGCTGGAAGCCGGCCTGATCGTCGCCAATGCCGACTTCACCACCGCAGACCATGCCATTCGCGCCGACCGTCTGCGCATGCCGGACGAGATCGGTCTCGGCTTTATGGTCGACCTGGGAAAAGGCCATTTCAACGGCCGCCGCGCCATCCTCGAAGCCCGTGCCAAACGCAGGCTGCGCCACATGCTGGTCGGGCTGGAGATCGAAGGCAACATCCCGGCCGAGCACGCCATCGTCTACCACAAGAAGCATCAGGAGGTCGGGCTGGTCAGCGCCGCCATCTGGTCGCCGATGGCCAAGCGCAATATCGCCATCGCCTCGCTGACGCGTCCCTATGGTGATACGATGGTGGAAGACCTCTGGGTCGAGATCTACGCCATGCGCGAGTTGCAGTACCAGAAGCTGATGAAGCGGGCCAAGGTGGTGGCCCGTCCTTTCATCAAGCTCGACCGCCGCACCGCCAATCCGCCGGCGGATTTCTGATCATGGCCGACGAACCGGATGATGAGACGGAAGCCGCCGAACAGTGGCAGCTGGTCAACACGCCGCTCGGCGAAAAATGGTCGGGTCGTACCCGCTATGCCGCCGCCATGTACTTCTACAAGCGCGGCGAAATGAGCGCCGAGACGCTCGAAGTCTACCGCATCTGCGCGCGGTTGGACTGGGAGAACCCGCTGCCGATGATCAGGGATCGCGGCGGCCAGGATTGGCTGAAGCGCATGGGCGCTTAAGCCTCAGCCTATGGTTCTTTCGAGAACGCTCAGCCAGTTGCGATAGGCGATCTTCTCGATCAACGCGCGTCCGAAACCGCGCGCGGCCAGCGCATCTATCAGCTTCGGCAGACCGGCAACGTCGCCGATGACCGCCGGGATCATGGCGCCGTCGAAATCGGAGCCGAGACCGACGCCGTCCTCGCCCAGCGCCTGCAGCAGCGAGTCGACATGGCGCACCATGATGTCGAGGCTGGTGTCCGAGTTCATCCGTCCGTCTTCGCGCAGGAAGCCGGTGGCGAAGTTGAGCCCGACCATGCCGCCGGTCTCGCGGATAGCGCCGAGCTGCCAGTCCGTCAGGTTGCGCGAATGGGTGCACAGCGCATGCACGTTCGAATGGGTGGCGACCAGCGGCGCATCGCTGAGTGCGGCGACATCGCGAAAGCCCTTTTCGTTGAGATGCGACAGGTCGACCATGATCTTGAGCTGATTGCAGGCCTTGATCAGCGCCTTGCCGGCATCGGTCAGCCCCGGTCCGGTATCGGGCGACGACGGAAAGCGGAACGGGACGCCGTGGCCGAAGGCGTTGGGGCGGCTCCAAACAATGCCGAGCGAGCGCAGGCCGGCTTCGTAGAGCACGTCGAGCAAGGTAAGTTCGGGATCGATCGCCTCGACGCCTTCAATATGAAACACCGCCGCGATCGAACCTTTCGCCATCGCCTCGCGAATGTCACCGGCACTGCGGCAGACGGTCAGCGCCCCCGCTCGCTCCAGCCGAAACAGGATCGAGGCCATGCCGATGGTGGAATTGAGCGCATCAGCGCGCGGCAGTTCCGGCGGCAACGGCTCATTGTCGCTCGGCGCCGGCGGCACCGCAGAGCGTTTGCTCTTCTCGACCGGCGGTGGAAAGATCGCGAACATGCCGCCGGCAAAGCCGCCCTTCTTGGCGCGCGGCAGATCTATATGACCGCCCTGCGTCCCCTCGATGAACAGCTTTTCGACGTCTGTGTCTTTCGACTGGTACAGTCGCAGCAGCGTGTCGTTGTGGCCGTCGAAGACGGGGACGAGATCGGATTCGGTCATCAGGAAGCCATTCGGTCAGTTGGCAGGAGCGGACGAACCGCAGCGAACTGTGTACTTAGGCAAGAAGGCCGAACTGCGCAAATGCCAGAGAGGCGTTCGCTCTTGTGGCTGAGCGACTCCGACCACCTGCCGGTCCCCGCTGCTTCGCAGCGTCCCGGCGTTCGCCGGCCTTTCATCATGCCACCGGCACGATGAATTCGCCTGCGGCGAACCGGCTGCTCACCCCACAAGGGGGGAAGGGAAAAAGGTCTATTGCTTCAGCACATCCGCCCATTCCGGATGGCGGCGGAACTGGGCGTTGGCGAAGGGGCAGAGCGGGATGATCTTCTTGCCCACTGCCCGCGCGTCCTCGACGGCGCGTGTGACAAGCCGAAGGCCGGCGCCCTGGCCGCGAAACACGTCCGGCACTTCGGTGTGATCGATGATGATCTGGTGCTCGCCGACCTTGGTGAAGGTCATTTCCGCCTCGGCGCCACCGGGCCTGCGCAGGACATAACGTCCCTTCGAGCCGCGGTCCTCGAGTTCGATCTCAGGCAATTCGTCAGGCATCGCTTGCTCCTTCAACCGGCACGGCAGCGAAAAGCCGCCTTGCCGCTTCAATCTCGTTTGGCCGAATTTCGTGGCCGCCATCGTGCCACTCCACTGTGACATCGGCGCTATCGGCACGCAAATAGGCTTCCAGCCGCGACGTCAGATTGGGCGGGCAAATCGGATCGCGTTTGCCGGCGGTGACCAGGATGCGGCGTCCGGCAAGGCTGCCCTGCACCTGCGGTTCGAACGGGATCAGCGGGTGCAACAGCACCGCCGCATCGAACAGCTCGGGCGCGGCGAACACTACGGACGCCAGGATGTTGGCGCCGTTGGAATAGCCGAGACCCAAGACCGAAGATGGCCTTGCCGCTGCCACCTGCGCCTTGATGAAACCGGCCATCTTGCCGGTCGCCCGCGCGAGGTCGTCCATGTCGTAGACGCCCTCGCCGGTGCGGCGGAAGAAACGCGCCGCACCATGCTCGGAAACATCGCCGCGCGGCGATACGATCGTCGCCTGTGGCGCGAGGTCGCGCCCGAGCGACAGCAGTTGGCTCTCGTCCGCGCCGGTGCCGTGAAAGACGAAGAGCAGCGGGCCGCCGGGCGAACCCGGCAGCGCCTTATGGATGTAAGCTTCCTTGCTCATCGTCTCAGCCTTCCAGCTTCTGCAGATGCTCTTCAAGATAGGGCCGCAGATGCTGGTGCTGCGTCGGCAGTTTCAGGGCTTCGCCGAGATGGGCGGTGTCCTCGTCGCGGTCGAAGCCCGGCTCATTGGTGGCGACTTCGAACAGCACGCCGCCCGGCGTTCGGAAGTAGATCGCCCAGAAATAGTCGCGGTCGATCACCGGCGTCACGCCATAACCCGTATCGATCAGCGCCTTGCGCACTTCGAGCTGCTGGGCGCGGTTCTCCACCGCGAAGGCGACATGGTGGACCGAGCCGGCACCGAGATTGGCAAAGCCCGCGGTAGGAAGCGATTCGATATCGACGACATCAGCGCCGTTGCCGTTCTTGATGGCGAGCCGGCTGACACTGCCGGACTTGTCCACTTGCTCATAGCCCATGAACTTCAACAGCTCTTCCGTGGCGCCACCATCCTTCAATCTGAGCGAGACCGAGTGGAAGCCGCGTATCGCCTCATCAGCGGGAATGCCGCCTTTCAACCATGGCGCGCGGCTGTCCGCCTTGTCTTCGACCAGCGCGAAACCGTCGCCGTCGGGACCGGCGAAGGCCAGCCGCTTCTCGCCGAACGTCTCTTCGCGGGAGACACCCGCAACGCCTTCATCGGCGAAGCGCTTTTCCCAATAGCCGAGCGTGCCGGCCGGCACCGAATAGGCCGTGGTACCGACTTCCCCGACGCCATGGCGGCCCCTGGCAATGTCCGGGAACGGAAAATAGGTCATCACCGAGCCGGGCGTACCGTGCTCGTCACCATAATAGAGGTGATAGACATCTGGCGCGTCGAAGTTGACGGTCTTCTTGACCCGGCGCAGGCCGAGCTTGTGCGTGAAGAAATTATTGTTCTGGCGCGCATCGCCGGCCATCGACGTCACGTGATGCAGGCCCTTGATCTGGTCGAGCATTGTCTTGCTCCTTCCCTTCGGTTTGCGGCTCTTGCCGCTGTCCACGCCTATATGAGGGGCCGCCTGGCAATGGCAAAGGCGGCAAACTCAGAATGGACTGTATCCCAATAGTGAACAGCAGGAAATTTTCGTTCACCATTTAAGCAAGACTGACAGGCTTGCGCTGCCGCCAAATTCCGGTTCATTGAACGTCTTCCCGACGTGACAGGATAGAGCATTGGCCGCGAAAAGCAGACGCCCGAACATCCTATTGATCTCCTGCGACCAATGGCGGGGCGATTGCCTGTCGGCTGCCGGCCATGCCGTGGTGAAGACGCCGAATGCCGATGCGCTCGCCGCCGAAGGCGTCCTTTTCATGCGGCATTACGGCGGCGCGGCGCCCTGCTCGCCGGCCCGCGCGTGCCTCTACACCGGCCTCTACCAGATGAACAATCGCGTCTGCCGCAACGGCACGCCGCTCGACGCCCGCCACGGCAACATGGCGCTTTCGGCCCGCGCCCTCGGCTATGATCCGACTTTGTTCGGCTACACCGACGTCTCGCCCGATCCGCGCACGATGGCGCCGGGCGATCCCCGGCTGAAAAGCTATGAGGGCGTGCTGCCCGGCTTCAGCGTTCGCCAGTTCCTGCCTGAGCATCAGAAACCATGGCTGTCATGGCTGAAGGCACGTGGCGTCGACACCAGCGCGGGCTCTCCCGGCATTCACCGCCCCGTAGGCGGGGAAGCGGGCGACGCCGTGACCAGCGCGCCGCCTGTCTATTCCAGGGACGAGACGCCGACCGCTTTTCTTGCCGGCGAATTCATTCGCTGGCTGGACGAACAGGATTCGCCATGGTTCGCGCATGTCTCCTTCATCAGCCCGCATCCGCCCTTTGTCGTACCGCAGCCCTACAACACGCTGTATGATCCGGCGGACGGACCGCCCTTCCGCCGTGCCGAGACTTGGCAGGCAGAGGCGCAAAGGCATCCCTATCTGGCTTACGACCTTGGTCGCCGGAAGCGGAGAAGCTTCCGCCCCGGCACCGACGGCCACGTGCGCGACTGGGGCGACGACAACATCCGGGCCATCCGCGCGATCTATTACGGCATGATCTCGGAGGTCGACGCGCAGCTTGGCC
Source organism: Mesorhizobium sp. M0514 (assembly GCF_040321145.1). Classification (NCBI taxonomy): domain Bacteria; kingdom Pseudomonadati; phylum Pseudomonadota; class Alphaproteobacteria; order Hyphomicrobiales; family Phyllobacteriaceae; genus Mesorhizobium; species Mesorhizobium sp. M0514. Next base: position 3,565 of record NZ_JAMYQZ010000021.1, on the reverse strand, counting down.
GCATCTGGCAAGCGATCAAGACGGCGAATGCATGGGATGACACCATCATCGTGCTGACTTCGGACCACGCCGAGATGATGGGCGACCATTTCATGCTGGGCAAAGGCGGCTTCTTCGACGGCAGCTATCACATCCCATTGATCGTGCGCGACCCACGACGCGGCAATGCAGCCGGCTCGATCGTCAACCACTTCACCGAGGCAGTCGACATCTTTCCGACTTTGCTCGATCTGCTTGACGCCGACGCCCAGCTGCATCTCGACGGCCGCTCGCTAAAACCGTTCCTGCAAGATGAACCGCCTAAGGATTGGCGCGACGCGGCGCATTGGGAGTTCGACTTCCGCTCGATTGCCAGCGGTGAGGCCGAACGGCATTTCGGCATCGGCTCGCGCCAGTGCAACCTCGCCGTCATCCGTACGGAAAAATTCAAATACGTGCATTTCGGCGGCGGCCTGCCGCCGCTGCTCTTCGACATGGAGAAGGATCCGGGCGAACTGGCCAACGTTGCCGCCGACCCGGCCTATCTCAGCGTGCGGCTTGAATTTGCCGAGCGGCTGCTTGCCTGGCGCGCCGAGCATCTCGACCAGTCGCTGGCGCTTGCAGAGCTGACGGACGAGGGGGTGGTGGGTATGTGGGTAGGCAGTAGGCAGTAGGCAGTAGAATGTTCCTGGCGGCCTGGTGCCTGATCGCCTAGTTTTCGCCTACTGCCTAATCCCTACTGCCTATTCCCTTACTGTACCATCATCCGCTGCTGGTCGCGCTTCTCGGCATAGCTGCCCTTGTCATAGGCGGCCTGCGCCTGCAACTGCTCCTTGGTGAAGTTGGTGTAGAGATATTTGTTGCCGTCCTTGTCGGTCATGAATTTGAGCTTGTCCATGCCGACCGCGACCTCCTTGGCGCCGATGCCTAGAAAGCCGCCGACATCGATGATGACGGCATCCGGCTTGCTGTCGGGCGTGAGCACGACGTCGCCGATCTCGCCGACCTTGGCGTCGTTGGCGCCATAGACGGTGGTGCCCTTCAGGTCGTCGCCTCTGATGTTGCCGACCGGCATTTCGGTCAGTGTCGACTTGTCGATCGCTGCCGTTTGCGTCGGATCGGTGGCTTTTGTACCGGCCGGAGCTTCCGCGGTCTTGTCCGCTGGCTGAGCATTGTCAGCCGGTGCAACGGCCGTCGGGGCAGCGGGAGCAGTCGGCTGCGTTGCGTCGGAGGTTGTCGTCACCGGCGCCGGATCATAGGGCTTGCGGTCGAAATCAGGCTGCGCCTGCAGTTCCTCCTTGGTCGTCTGCGCCACCAGCCAGCGATCGCCGTTCTTTTCGGCCCACCGCGCCTTGGCGAAATCATAGGTGACGTTCTTTTCACCCATGCCGAGGAAGCCGCCGACGCCGATCACCAGCGACTGCGCCTTGCCATCCTTGGTCAGCACGATGTCGTTGACGTCGCCGATATTCTGGGCATCGTCGCCAGTGCCATTGTAGACATTCTCGCCGATGATGTTGGTTGCGAGATTGCCGTCAGCGCGTTTCACCGCCGGTTCTGACGGCGCGGCGTTGAGATCAACCGGCTTCTGCGGGTCGTTCTGCGCCGTGGAAGCAGTGGCCGGGGCCGGATCGTAGGGCTTGCGGTCGAAATCGGCCAGCGCCGTCAACGCTTCTTTCGTCGTCTCGGCGACGAGCCAGCGGTCACCATTCCTCTCGACCCATTGCAACTTGCCGTAGTCGAAGGCGACGTTCTTGCTGCCTATGCCGAGGAAGCCGCCAACGCCGATAATGGCGGATTTCGCCTGGCCGTTTTCATCGAGGACGACGTCGCTGACGTCACCGATCTTCTGCGCATCGTCGCCAGTGCCATTGTAGACGGACTCGCCGATGATATTGGTCATCAGCGCGCCGTCGGCCTGTTGCGGCGCCGGCGCGATGGTAGCAGGGGCTTCAGCCGGCGCTGGGGTCGTCGCCGGGGCCGTCGTTGACTGCGCAAACGCACCGGTAGCGATCAGCGTTGCGAGTGCAGTCGTCGCGAACAGTGTGCGGATCATGATTAAGTCTCCTCTTGCGTGATCTCATGCGCGCCGCAATCGGCAAACCACTTGCCGGGAGACCGAAGGCGGCGCCTCCAATGGGATCACAACGTTGTGACAAGGCGCTTGTTCCGAAAAAACGGGAGCATCGAAATACCCTGGGCAAGTCCGCGGAATCGCCCGACATTCCGCCCGGCCGATGGAACCTTTGCCAAGCTTGCCCGTTTCAGCCTGCGGCTGGCATTCCGGCCGCTAAAAAGAATACGGAGCGGGGCATGCGATTTGCAGCGGTGCTGAACCGGGACGGCGGCACCTTGCGGACCACCGATCTTTCCGCGCTAACAGACCGAATGCGCCAGACGCTCGAGGCGGCTGGTCACTCCGTCGATATCGACATCGTCGCCGGCAAGGAGATTGTCGCGGCGCTCGACAAGGTCGCCGCGCGGCGCGACATCGACGTCGTGCTGGCCGGTGGCGGCGACGGCACCATTTCGGCCGCCGCGGGGCGGCTGATGAATGACAAGAAGGCGCTGGCCGTCCTGCCTGCAGGAACCATGAACCTGTTCGCCCGCGGCCTTGGAATTCCGCAGACCATCGATGGCGCGCTGAAGTCCTTTGCCGACGGCGAGATCATGGCGGTCGATATCGCGAGCGCGAATGGCCGGCCGTTCGTGCATCAGTTCTCGATCGGCCTGCACGCCAGGATGGTGAAGCTGCGCGACAATATGGAATTCGCCTCGCGCCTGGGAAAGATTCGCGCTTCGGCCAAGGCCGCTTGGACGACGATCAACAATCCTCCAGCCATGAAGGTGACATTGACGGTCGGCGAAGCCGAGATCGTGACCCGCATCAGCGGCATCGGCATTTCCAACAATCTGTTTGGCGAAGGCCATCTGCCTTATGCCGACAATCCTGCCGGCGGCGTGCTCGGCATCTATGTCACCGTGGCGAGGCAGCGTGGCGAGCTGGTCAAGGCCCTCTTCGACATGGCTCGAGGCAGGTGGCGCGACAGCGATCATGTCGAAACCCATCAGGCCGACAAGGCAATCGTGAAAATCCATACAGGAAGCAAGAAATTCGGCGCCGTCATAGACGGCGAACTGGTCAAGCTGGAGCGTGAAACGACAATCCAGATCCACCCTGGCGCACTGAACGTCCTGGTTCCGGCGCAAGCCGCCCAGGCGAAGGCCGCCTGATGCGATTACGAATGACGAGGAAAACCCTAGCCGCCCGACTGCCCCTCGCCGGCTGGCGCGCTCTGGTCGGCCGGCGCGGTCTGGCCGGTGGGCTGCCCCTGGCTTTCAGGGGTATCTGGATCGATCTTTTGGCCATAAATCTCGGCCGCTCCCCAAGCAATGAAAGCCAGGAGCAACGCGGCGACCAATATGCGCAGGCCGTGCCAACCCCAGCGCCCCTGACGGGCTTTGTTTTCAGGGGCGATCTTGGTCATCGGCGGCGTTCCTATCGCGCAACCGGGATGGTGGATAAAACCATCGCCGGCGAAACATGGTGGGGTAACGATTGCTTGCTACAAAAGTTCCGGCGCGC
>NZ_JAMYQZ010000020.1:0-79514 GCF_040321145.1 Mesorhizobium sp. M0514 | reverse complement strand
GGTTCCTCCACTTCCTAACCGTCTTCTGATTGATGCCGTAGCGCTTCGCCAGCGCCCTCAGGCTCTCTTGACTGTATCGCTCGACGGATCGCCTCTGTCGTCGTGGCGCTCCCATGAAGAACCTGGCACATAGCGCATCCTTTGATTCGGACGAAAAGTATGCGCCATCAAAGCCTGGGATCAAACAGTTCGCCCAGTTGGACTTCGGCACCGCCAAACCTCGCGCCGCGCGCCCGTCCTTCACATTCGGATTGAACGCGACATCGACATCGACAGCATCGTTGAAGGCATAGATTTCCGCCAGCGCCCGTCCGGCATCGACATCGTCCAGCTTGCCGACAAGTTCTTCCAGACTCGACGCGGTGACCCTGGTTACCTGCTTGATGCGGTACTCGTCTCGCAGCAGATGCGAGACCTTGCTGTCGAATATCTGCCAGGAAAATTGGCCGGGCTGCTCGAGGATGACACGGCCGTATTTGGCGTAAGTGTAATTGCGAAAATCCGCGCCCTCATCGACGAAGCGGCGTCCATGCGCGTTGATCATGATGCCGAAGGGGTAGCTGTGTTTCTGAAAATTGTCGCCAACGGCGAGATCACCAAAATCAGGGGCATTGCGCTCCCAGCCGACAGCGTGACAGCCTGACCAGTTGCCACATGCGGCAGCGCCGATTTCAAGCGCCATCCGCAAGCCATCACCCTGATTGAATCGGGTGCCGCGGACTTTGGCCAGATCCTAGCCGGCGCCGAGATAACGAGTGCGCCACTCCGGATTGGCCTGGAAGCCGCCGGCGGCCAGCACGATGGCCTTGGCATCGATGGTGAAGGTCCGTCCGCCATGTCGAACGGCAACGCCGGTGACCGCATCGTCGACACGCACCAGCCGTTCGGCGCGGCACTTATGTATTATCTCGATCCGCGAACGCCGGCAGGCGGCGGTAAGCGCTTCGACCAGGCCCGGCCCGCCGCCCCAGGCCTCGACGGTAAGTCCGCCCCAGAATTTGAACCGGCCGTCGATTTTGAATGCCTGGCGGCCATAGATGGGGGCGAAACGAACCCCCTTTTTCCCGCATCCACAGCAGCGTCGGGAAGCTGCGGTTGACGAGACGTTCGGACAATTCCGGACTGGTGCGATACTGAGTGACGCGGCCGATATCGTCGAAGAAATTGTCGGCCGTGTACTGACCGAAATCGGTGCGGTCCTTCTCCTCCTGCGACAGGTCGGGCATCAGGCGCGATCCTCCGGAGCGACTTCGAGCACCGCGACGCTGGCACCACCCTCGCGTGCCGCCAGCGCCGCGCAAAGTGCCGCGTTGCCGGCCCCGACCACAACGACATCGAATTTCCTTTTCATTGCATCCTCATCGAATTCATTCCAGGCTCAAATCAGCGATGCATGGACGACCTGTCATGGAATACCGAAATGCTCACGCCCCTCACCGAAGACGATTTGCGAAAGCACGGCCGAGGGGAAGCCATAGCCCTGCGCCTGCGCGACGCCATCTGCGACGGGACGCTGCGGCCAGGCGATCGTCTGGTGGAAGCTAGCGCCGCCAAGATGCTGGGGGTGAGCCGAACTCCCCTGCGCGAGGCGATCGAGAAGTTGCTCGTCGAAGGCCTGCTATCGAACAGTCCGAGCCGTGGCGTCGTCGTGACGGAACTCAGCCGATCGCAAGTTATCCAGATCTACGCGCTTCGCGGCGTACTTGAGGGTGCTGCGGCAGGCTTTGCCGCGCAGCATGCGTCACAGGCCGAGATCGATGAACTGGTAAGCATCCATGAAACCCTGGGCACTCTCCTCGACGCTCCCGATCGCCTGTTGAAGGCGAACCGGCGCTTCCACAACGCCATCCATTCCGCTGCCCACAATCAGTACCTAATCGAGGCGACGAGCCGTTTGGCCGATGCGCTAAGCCTGCTCCCCGGCACAACCTATTCGGCGGTCGGACGGCCTCAGGCAGCGCAGGCCGAGCATGGGACGATCATCGATGCGATCGTGCGTCGCGATGCCAACGACGCGGAGATCCAGGCGCGCGAACACATCGAGAGTGCCCGGCGTGTGAGATTGCGCCAGCTTTTCGGCGGCGACCAATAGTCAGGCCTGCGCGGATCCTCCCCCTGGCCAAGCTTGCACGCCTGAGGGGTTGGTCGCCGCCGATCAGGCGTTCGGCTAAAGCGTAAGCTTGCCGCTGGCGACCACCACGCCGCGTCCATGAACCTTTACTGAATTGCCGTGGACCTGGATGACGCTGGTTCGGCCCATTGCCGTACCTTGCTCGATCCGGATCTTGCCCGGCTGGGCGAGGCCGTTCGTCACCATGTGCGAGGCCAGCGGGCCGGCCGCCGTACCGGTCGCGGGATCGCGGCTTCCACTTCTCGCATCGTTCCGTTCCTCGACTTTTTCGGCAGAGAGGCCTAGTCCACGGGTCAAACTTGGCATGTGATTTCACACTGACGGTAATTCTAAAATCCTCAAACGACGTTGCGGGCATCATGGCCGCCCTGACCCTCATGTGCATGCCCGCCGTGACAGAAATTCATGATGAAAGGAGCCCACCGGTCTGCAAATTGCGCGTTCGGTATGTAGCCTGTGGTCGATTTCTTCCGTCAATGGACCTCTCCCCTAGCCCAAACACCTTCAAGATACGCGCGCTGATCAGATTGGCCTCGTTGTGGGTCGAGGCCCATCGCCGTCCTAAGCTCGATAACTCGGCCAAAGGAGATGACCCCGGTCCAACACGACAAACTGCGGCTTGACATGAAGCTAAAAGGTTTCGTATTAGGGCAGGACATGAAACCATAAAGTTCCATATATGAATGATGAAGACCTGGTCTTTAAAGCTCTGGCGGATGCGAGCCGGCGCGGATTGCTCGATCGCCTGCACGGACGCGCGGGCCAATCGCTTAGCGAACTTTGCCAGGGGCTGAAGATGTCGCGGCCGGCTGTCGCCAAGCATCTGCGTATCCTAGAGAAAGCCAATCTGGTGTCGGTTCAATGGCGCGGCCGTGAGAAGCTTCACTTCATCAACCCCGTGCCCATCAATGACATCGCCGAACGGTGGATTGGCAAGTTCGAGCGGCCGCAACTGCGATCGCTGTCGGACTTGAAGGACCACCTCGAAAGTACATCCAAGAAGGAGAATGACCATGGCTGAAAGCCGCTTTGTTTATGTCACCTACATGCGCGTTTCGCCAGAGAAACTGTGGGAAGCCCTGACCACGACGGAATTCATGAAGTCGTATTTCTTCGGCGTGACTTTTGAAACCGAATGGAAGAGGGGGGCATCTTGGCGGATGATTTACCCCGACGGCACGGTTTGCGACAGCGGGGAGATCCTCGAATTCAGCCCGCCGTCCAGGCTTGAATTGTCCTGGCGCAATGAATGGCGCCCCGAAATGAAAGCAGAAGGCGAGAGCCGGTGTGTGATGGAGATCGAAGCCGCCGGAGAGGCGGCGAAGCTGACGGTTACCCATTCGATCGGCGTCGAGAATTCCAAGTTAATCGCAGGCGTCTCGGACGGTTGGCCCCAAATCCTGTCAAACCTCAAGTCGCTCCTCGAAACTGGCGCAACGATTTGACGAGGTAAGCGCTATAGGACAGGTGATTTCGGCATCCATCGGTGTGCGCGTGCCACGGCAGAACGGGACAGGCCAGACTTTTCGAATTCTACTGCGATGTTCTGGGCGCCGCCCTCGTGGTTCAACGATTGGAGTGAAGGATGCGGGCTTGCAGGGTTAACGACGCGAGTCAAGCGGCTCTTCGTACAGATCGGACACGACGACGTGCGAAAGGGACAGGCGCCAGCGGGATGATCGAGTGAGTTTGTGGACGCTTTCTCGACCTGATGGGCCAATCCGCTGGTTGTCCGGTCCGAAGCAATGGTCCAAAATTATGGCTGCATCACCGGATCCGAGATAGCGGGTAGCGATCGTATGCTGGCGCTAATGGTGGGCGCAGAATCCTCAAGCCCACGGTTCACCGCTAACGCGTCTCAACGCGCGAAAACAGACCTGACCTCCCGACAGCACAAACGTCATCGTGCCCGACAAAATGAGAAAGCAATATTTTAGCGTCCTCTTCTGCCTCGCATTCAAAACTCCATCCCCTGGCTCGTAGCCCTCACCCGCATTGTCTTCGCGGGGGATATACAATACGGCGCCTTCCATGGTGAGACCTTATGATTGGCGGTATGACGCTAGGGGCGAAGTTGATGCCACCGTGCGATGGTAGACAATTAGAAATGTGTAGGTGGCCAGGCAGCCTGCATCAGCGGGACCGAAGGCTGAACACCCACTCCACTTGGTGAACATCGAAGCGTTAGGAGTGCGCGAAGAGCCGTGCGGCAAGCCTTATGCCCCGCATTATACAGGGTTGGCTCCGCGACTTGCTCGCCGACTGCCAGACCATCTTTCGAATTATCCAGATACAGCATCCAGAACGGTTCCATCGTCACATCTCCGCCTACGCGCGCCGCGGGTCGCCACGGCTATCGTTGCTCAGCTCAGGGTCCGCTTCGTCTATTGCGTATGCGCTTCGGGGCCTGGTCCTCGAGCGAGATTGTTTGCGGGCGTGCGTTACAACAACGCCGGATCTGCGATTCCTAATCGCGCCGTCGCCACTCTAAGATCTCCTTGGGTACGGTTTGTTGCGACACCGATGCGTTGATGCCGCAATGAATCGGACGAAGCCGTCTTGCGCTCATTATTGTGCTTGCGGGCAATAGAGAGGAAGCTTTGAACCATGGGATTGCTGAGGGACGCGCGCTGTGCCTTGATCGCGATTTGAGTTTCCTTTTTGATCTCCGAAGGATGAATTGCGCGTATCGCCCCAACCGCTTCCCAAGGCTTCGCCATATGCGAAGGCAGGAAGCCTAAGTGACGGCCAGCCAACACCAAAAACAGTATCCCTTCGGTCTGGTGCGACGTCGCCCGCGGTTTAAGATCGAGTTTGGTGATCAGGCTGGTCTCAGCGGCTGAGTAGCCGTGCTGAACCAGTGTACATCGTGATAGCATGCCAATGGTGATTGCGGAATCGTCGATGCGGTACAATTCGTGATCGCGCCCGCAAAATAGATAGCTAGTCTCCTTCAGCACAGGAATAGAGACCACCTTTGTGCAACGATCCGAGACCATAGATACACCAATATGAAGTCGGCGCTCCTGGACGGCACGATCAATCTCACTACCGGAACCGATGACTAATTTTAGCGTCAAGCCGGGGTGAGCTTTTACGTAGTCTGACATGATCTGATGAAGTAACAAATTTTCATTTGTAACCAGATTTTCGATGAATCCTATATAAAATGTGCCTACAAGCTCGGAATGAAATGTATTAACTCGTGAGCGAAACTCCTCAAGCGCCACTAAGAGCTGAGTTGTTGAATCGTAGACAACTTGTCCTTCCGGGGTGAGTGCGAATCCGCTTCGCCCTCGCTCGCATAGGCGGACCCCAAGTCGAATTTCTAAGTCAGTGACGTGCTTGCTGATTGCAGACTTGGTGAGCCCAAGCTCGACTTCTGCCGGCGAGAAGCCACCGCAGTCCACGACTGTGCGGAACACCCGAAGCAGCTTGAGCTCGAAATCGGTAAACTGGTTGGCAAATATGCGATGAGGCCAGCTCACGAATACCACCTACGGCGAAATTCTCGTTCACGGTGTCGGACTTCGCTGGGCATGAGTTTTCCTAGAGTGCGGACAAGTTGAACGCCCATCAGCTTATCTGATGAGTTGATGTTTTGTAAAGCGGATCCGCGAATATCCAGGATGGGCTTGTCGATTTGTGCGAGCGCAATCACGAAAAGACGCGATGGCTAGACGAATGATGGAGTCGGACTTGCCAAGTCTTTTTCGGCCCGTGTGACGCTATCGCACGGGCAGCCATTGATGGACTCTGCCCACAATACACAGAGGTAACCGTCTGCCATTTCTGCAGGAAAGGTTGGTTGCACTTTTTGGAAAGTGGGGTTGCCATCTGCTGTGTGACGCTATCGTCTCGGAGACGATAGACTCCGTCCAGTGCACGCTCCCACTATACGATCCGTGCACGTTTTCTCATAATATTTTCGGAGCGCCATTATGAATGATCTGACCAAACGAGAGCCGATCTATGATCCCCAGGAGTTGGAGCGGCTGTTGATATCTAGAGAGAACGCAGGTGATGTCGATGGCATGACCGCTTTGTTTGAGCCGGACGCTGTCATTGAACTCAACGATGGGATGAACGACGGCCAGCTATTGCGAGGTACAGAAGCGATCCATGAGTTTTTCTCCAAACTCCAGGTTACCGGGATAGGACCGGAAGGACGACGATTCAGGCTCGGGGAGCAGCGTCCAGCACTTATTTGCGGTGATTTGGCTCTCACCTCAACGCGGAGCATCGATGGTGACATAACGTCGGAGGTTGCGCGGCGCCAAGCGGATGGAACGTGGCTCTGGGTGATCGACAGGTATTCCGTCAACTGGTGACGGGCTCCAGTCATCAAGGGACCACCGTCTGCCTGGGCTTGCCGTGCGTTGTTACTACTTATCAGCTTGTCTGATAAGTATGAACAAACGCCGCTCGATTGAACGGAAACCGGAGCCAACTTATCAATGATTCTTCGTTCTTGGCATGGCGTCGTGCCTAGTCGACTCGGCGATGCATTTGACCTTTACTTTCGGAAAGTTGTCATCGATGAGATCGAGGACCTGCCCGGCAATCTTGGCGTGTTCTTCCGGCTAGAAACTCAAGGTGAGTTCACCCACATCTTTCTCATTACCTATTGGGATTGTTGGGCGTCTATCCGCCGGTTTGCGGGAGCCAATGCGCACATGGCGGTGACCTACCCAGACGATTTGAAATATGAGCTCATCTCCGACCCTATCGTGCTTCACCAGGAATGCTTAACGATCCAGCCCTGGTATGGAGAATCTTAGCGGCCTCAGAGGCGATTGCATCAGCCTCCCACCACCCGCGCGGAACAGATTTTCACACCGGGATCTGGCCTCAGAATCGGCGAGCGAACTCGACGATCTGTTTAATGGCCTCAGCGGTTTCGGGCGCTTCCAGCGCGCCGTGGTAAACGTGGGGCAGTCCTTCGGCGACATGGAGTGTAACATCGACCCCAACGTTTGCCGCAGCCTCGGCGAGACGTTCGGAGTCGCTCAGCAGAACCTCGGCACCGCCAACCTGGATGAGCAGGGGTGACAGTCCGGTCTGAGAGGCAAACAACGGAGAAGCCGTCGGGCTGCGAGCATCGGCACCGTTCAGATGGGTAACTCCCAGGCTAATGACCGCCTCCCGGGTAAAAACAGGATCTTGTTCGGCGCGCGTGGTCATGGAAGCACCCGAAGCAGTTAGATCGAGCAGTGGGGAAATCAGTAACGTGGCGGCCGGTAACGGTTCGCCAGCGTCGCGAAGCGTATGCAACAGTGCGAGCGCCAGTGCAGCTCCGACTGAGTCGCCGGCAAGAAGCACGTTGGCAGGATCGATGCCGCCGTTGGTTACGAGCCAGCGCCAGGTGGCCAGAGTATCGTCGAAAGCGGCAGGATAAGAATGCTCCGGGGTGAGGCGGTATTCAGGAAACAGCACCCGGCGGCCAGTGGCTCGACCTAAATGAGCAACCATCGGGCCATGACTGCGCAGCGACCCCAAATAATAGCCTCCGCCGTGCAGATACAACATGACCTTCGATGACGTGGCCGCCTCTGGCGGGGTGAGCCAATATGCTGGGACGCCGCCCGCGTCCAGGATATCGACAGCGACGTCATCTGAAAGCGCGCGCAGCTGGCCGACAGGGGCGAAACTGTCGCGGGATACAGCAAGCGGCCGTGGTGGGTTGCTCGCGCGGATAATCCGGCGCTTCTTCAAGAAGTCGATGATTGTCTGCATATCCGGACTGGGCATGGATGCATCCTTCTCGTGATCCACAAAGGTCACGGTTTGCCTGATCGATAGATCGCTGTTTTTTACGGACCGTCCCCGCGTCGAGATTAACAGCTGGATCGCGCTTATTTAGAGGCTCGTTTATTGACCTTGCCGATAGCGGCAAGTTCCTCCACCAGGCGGTCGATATCCCGGGGCGTATTGTAGAGATGTGGAGAAATACGGAAGTAATCGCGGCGCGGCGACACAAAGATTTGCTTCTCGACAAGTCGCTGGACAACAGTTTTGGATTCGATATGCGGGAACTTGCAGCTTACAATCGAGCTACGCGCCTCGCGAGACAGCGGGGAAACCACGTAAATATCGAGACCGGAAATCCCCCTGATGAGCTGGTCTGCCAGCGCCAAATTCCGGTTCATGATGTTGTGGATGCCGATCGCGTGTAGATATTCGATGCTCTCCGCAAGCGCTCCCGCGCACCCGTAAGCCATGGTTGAGAACTCAAAGCGACGAGCGTCGTTATGGTACACGCAACGCTCAGCCTGCAGATCGTAGATTTCGGAATGAGATCTCCAGCCGGTAATACCTGGGTCCATCGCTTGCTGACGCTTGGGTGATATGTACGCGAGGCCGACACCGAATGGGCCGCAGAGCCATTTGTAAGACGTAGTTACCAACGCATCGATAGCAACTTCACGCACGTCGAGCGGCACTGCGCCAAGCGACTGCGACGCATCGACCATGAAAAAAGCACCAACGCGGGCCGCTGCATCCGAGATGCGTTTCAAGTTAAAGCGTTGGCCGGTGGAATACTCGACATGAGAAATGGAAACGACCGATGTTCGTTCGTCGATCGCGGCGATGAGCCCCTCTTCGTCAACGACGCCATCGCGAGCCGCAACGTAATGCATCTCAGCTCCCGTATGGCGTGCCACCCGTGCCCACGGATACGACGTGCTCGGAAATACGATATCGGTTGTTACAATCCGCGTTCCAGCTGGTGGCATGACTGCCCAAGCGATGGATGAGACAAATTCGCTCGCAGATGAAGCAACGGCGATATCATGGGGACCCGCGCCGATGAGCTTGGCAAACGCTCCACGAACCTTGTCGAACACAAGGTCTTCTGCAACCTCGTCAAAATTCAGCGAGCCGTTCTCCGCGATATCGCGCTGCCAGGCTTCGACATAGTCGGACGCGGCCCGCGGCATCAGGGCAACGTTGGCCGCGTTCAGGTATGTCAACTTGGCTGTGGCTGGAAAGTCGGTATCGATTGACATGTGCGTGGAACCGTTCGCTTGAGTTTATGGGCCTGTGCATTGGCACTCCGCTAACGATGTCACTTCGGCTGGATGAATTGGTTGCGCTTTTTGGAAAGTAGAGTTGCCATCTGCTGTCTGACGCCGTCGTCTTGAAGACGATAAAACTTCGTTCCGTACACGTTCCCACCACATTGGCGGAGTGTCATTGTGAGTGATCTAACCAGAAAGAGCAGGTCTACGATCCCCAAGCCACCGGCCTCGAGGATGGGGTATCAATTGACCAGGGCACGGCGCCGGCTCGAGCCGCATGCATGTTGCGGCCCGAGCCTAAGCAGCGCACCGCGTGGCAAGGAAAGTAGATCACGCCCCTGAGTAACGATGCTCTCACTCAAGTCACCAGGGCCAACATTGTAGCCTTTGACGCATTGCGCGTCGTAGCGTTGGTCGAGCCCCTACCCGGTGATTTCAATGGTCGCTTCCACCTCAATCGGTACACCTTGAGGAAGAGCGGCAACGCCAACAGAGGTTCTTGCATGTTTTCCCGCATCCCCAAACACCTCGACCATCAGATCCGAGGCTCCGTTCATCACCAGATGCTGTTCCTTAAAATCTGGCGTCGATGCGACATAGCCGACGAGGCGAATGACGGAGGACACTTTGTCGAGGTCCCCGATTGCCGCCTTTATCTGCGAAAAGATGTTCAAGCAGCAGAGCTGTGCAGCCCTTTGCGCCTCCTCCACGTCGATATTCCTACCCAAGATTCCCACGAACGCGGTTTTGCCATTTAGGCGGGGCACTTGGCCAGCTATGTAGAGAATGCTGCCAGAAAGCTTGAAGGGGACATAGTTCGCGGCCGGAACCGGCGCTGTTGGCATTATCAATCCGCGCTGGATCAGCTGAGCTTCACGCAAGCCTGACATGACATTCTCCAAATCTTGCAACCCCTTCGCTAGAGATTGGCAAGTTCAACAAGCGTCCGAGCGAGAACGCGGGTCCCCGCCACCATGTCGTCGAGCTTTGCGCTCTCCGCTTCGTTGTGGCTTATGCCGCGCCAACAGGGGATGAATATCATTCCGGCCGGTGCGATCTCTGCAATATAGCGCGCGTCATGGCCGGCTCCGGAGGGAAGGCGCATGAACGAATAGTCGAGGCTTTCCACGGCGTTCAAAATTGCTTTTGGAACAGAGCCTTCGAAGGCAACAGGACTTGAATGACGAAGTTCACTTACCGTTACGCCACACTTCCCTACGTTTTCTCGCGCCACGACTGCTATCTGATCGCCCAGAGATCGGAGGGTCTCTGGATCCGGATGCCGAAAGTCGATAGTAAATGCCACTGATCCCGGAATAACCGCCATCGCGCTTGGAACCACATCCATCTCACCAACCGTAAAGCGAACGACATCGTTGGGGTCGTGGAAGACCTTCCGCAATTCGCTGAAAATCTGCATCGCGGCAACCAACGCGTCCTTTCTGAGTCGCTCAGGTGTGTTGCCTGCATGCCCTGCTTCCCCGGTCACCTGGACCTTGAAGCTTCGGTGACCTTGTATCGCCGTGACGATGCCAATGGTCTTGTCTCGCGCTTCGAGTTCGGGGCCTTGCTCGATATGAGCCTCGACATAGTACGCGATAGGCGATTGGAATGCCCTGTGGCCGACGCAGGGATGTTCTTCCATCAATTCCGCGAGCGCTTGCTTCACAGGAATGTTCTGGTTGTTTCTGATCTCTAAAAGCCTCGGCAACTTGGAGGGGTTCGCGTAGGCTTGAGAGCCAAGACATCCAACGCCGAATTGGGCATCGGCCTCCTCTGCTGTCCAGATCACGGCTTCGATCGGGCGTCGTGTTGGAATTCCCGCATCGTCAATTGCCTCGAGCGCTTCGAATGCCGCCAACACCCCGTAAATACCGTCGAACCGCCCGCCATTTGGTTGTGTGTCGCTGTGAGAACCACTCACGACCGGCTCCAAGTCCTTCTCAGTGCCTTCCCGACGCACGAAGATGTTTCCAAAATCGTCCATCTCTGTTCCAAACCCTCGTGCGGTGGCCCAGGACAGGAACAACCGCCGGGATTCCGCGTCTTCCTTGCTGAACGGAAGCCGGTGTACGCCGCCCAGTGGAGTAGCCCCGATGCTCGCCATGTCGAGGTGCCGCTGCCAGAGCCGGTCTTCATCGACGTGGCCCGCCAGCATTTGAAGGGAGTTAGAATTCGCATTTCTGGACATACGGAGACCACCTTGTCGGACTGGGTAACGAACCCAAGCCTTGAACCATCGCTGCCGCGCTCGGCGTGCAATTCAGCCGATTATAGGCATTTCACGAGGTGCGCGCCGGTTCAACAAACTCACGCCATTCGAGGTAACAGCAATGTTTTCCTCGTGCACGGACACGTATCTGCGTGTCTCGCCGTCGACGTCGATTTGATAGGCCATGCTGGGTTCGATGGTCAGAACCATTCCAGGCTCGACGACTGTATCGACGCCGGGCGCGATAGACGGGCTTTCGCACATCCGCAACCCCAGACCATGCCCCATACGTCCAAGCTCAAATGGTTCGAACGGCAGGCCGAATGCCCCTGAAGCCTGTTGCATCGAATCCGACATCTGCTGCCAGATGTCCCCCATCGTGCGCCCCGGTTCAGTCGCGTTGATTCCAACCTCGGTGGCGTTCCAAACAATCTCATAAATCCGCCGAAGCTTTTCGTTGAGGGGCCCGAACGCATACTCCCGATTGAAATCGCAGAAATACCCGTGTCGCGTGCTTCCCGTATCGATCACAAGGACGTCGCCTTCCGAAATCTTTTTGGCCGATGGATCCAGGTTGATGCAGGGGTAGCCGAAGCGTTCCGCCACTCCAATCACATAGGGAGAAGCTTCAGCGCCGCGCTCGAGCAGTTCATGACGGAACGACGTGCATGCCTCGCGTATGCTCATCCCGGCCCGCAACAGGGCGGGCAGCGCCTCATATGCTGAAGACGCAATCTGGCCGATCGCCCGGATCTTTTCCACCTCAGTTGCCGACTTCCGCATCAGCAATTCGCGCAGCAAGGGATACGCGTCGACCAGTTCGGTGGAGGATATTTCGCGCCCCAGCCGAAGAAAGTCGCCGGCCGGCATTGTGAGACGACTTTCTGGACCGAGTTCGGCGCCGACCCGACCATAGCGCAAGGGTACGCTGCTGATGGCATCGCGAAGAAGCGAAATCCCGTCGTCCTCCGGCCGAGGTGAAATCCAAGTACGAACGTCCCTGACCCAGGAAGTGCGCAACGCGATCTCCGAATTGCTGGTCGGAATGATAAGGATGATTTCGCCTTGGCAGGGCAAAACTGCGTATCGCGGTCTCGTCAGGTTTACCCAAGTTGGACTGTTAAACCCGGTGAAATACCTGAAATGGTCTTCGCTGGTGATCAGAATGGCATCAAGGCGGTCACGCAGCATAAGCGTTTGAGCCGCTTCAAGACGGTTCTCATACTCGACGACTTCAAAGTCAAACTCGCTCACGACCTGTCCCTTTATAGTTTTCCCAACTCACCACGTGCTCACTTCGCGTCGAGCAATTTCTCAAATTCGGCTATTGTCTCGGCTTCGAACACGCGTGGTGACGCGTTTTTGGTTTGATCCATCCACCGTTGGCCCCCGGCAGTCAGGACACAAACCACTGGCCGATCACGGTCAAATCCGTCAGCCCTGCAAAGCTTAGGCAGGCACGCAACCGGCAGCGCCGAGCTGCTTTCAACGTTGAGGCCCTCCTCGGCGAGCAAGCACGCTGCATTTTGGATTTCTTCTTCACTAGCAGATAGGCCAAATCCTGCGGATGCTCGGATTGCGTCCAGCGCGTCGTCGCTGCTGACCGTTTCGGAAGTGGATTTCGCCACACTTTGAAAGGGCGGCAATTCGATAGCACTGTTGGACCCACGTGCAAGGGACACCTCGATGGAGTTAGCTTTCTCAGGCTGGGTGGCTACAAGGCGAGGAAGGGTTGCTATGACGCCTGCATCTCGACAATCTACGAAACCTTTAAATGCGCCGTAGAGGCCATTTCCTCGCGCGCATGGGAACAGCATCGCACCAGGGGCTTCCCCGAGCTGTTCAACAACTTCATAGGCGAATGTGCGATAGCCCTCCACGCCGAAAGCATTTTGAACGGGTTTTGCCAAGAACAGGCCAATCGGAAACCAATCCGCCCGGCGTGCAGCCGTCTCAAGTGCAGCAAATCGTAGGTCCCGATCGGTAACGGCAATGCGCGCGCCATAGAAACTGGCCTCCGCCAGAATTCCGGCCGGTGTTCCGTGCGGCACGATCACCATGCTCTCCATTTCCAGGGCTGCCGCGTAAGCTGCAACTGAAATAGCGAGATTTCCCGTTGACGAGACCACGATCTTGCCAAAGCCGAATGACCGAGCGGCATTGGCGGACATCGCGACGAAGCGATCCTTGAACGAGGCTGTCGGGTTCTGCTGCTCAAGTTTGAAATAGAGGTGGGGAATTCCCAGCCGCTTGCCGATGATGCGGGAAGGAATCAATGCTGTTTCACCCGCGCCCAGTGACAGAAATGCGCCTTTGTCTTGAACCGGCAAAAAATCAAGCCAGCGATCGAGCCCTCGTCCGACACGTTTTGTGAAACCATCTGGATTGAGCGGAGCGGCACGCACCAGCTCAAGCAAACCTATTTTGCCGTGTATGGCGCATTCCGGGCAGCCGCGCACCATCGGGCCGACATCATAGACCGTGCGGCACGTTTGACACCGTAGCCGCCAGTCCATCTGGCTCGTGGAAATCATCTTAGTCGCTTCCTCATTTTCAAAAAATGCGCAAGGAAGGCCGTTCGCCGGCGAGGGCGCAACAATATTTTCCTTGTACAGGGGTGCTTAGTTTCGTTCTGGGTCGCCGTGACTCTCAATAACGCGAGCCGAGCTGAGAATGTGAGCGGCCATTGCCTCACGGGCTGCGATCGGGTCACGGCGCTCTATCGCTGAAAGAATTGCGAGATGCTCCTTCACATCGCGTTGCGGCATGAGCGGAGTCTCTCGCATCATCTTTTCCCGATACTCTCGCACTTGCACGACCACCAGATTTATCGATTCAGCCAAAACAGCATTGTGGGCGGCCGTTGCAATAGCCTTGTGGAACAAGGCGTTCTGCTGAAAATAGACCCGGCCGGCTTTTACCTCGCGTTCAACGGCTTTGTGCTGTTGCCGCAGTTCTGTGAGATCTTCAGCCGTGGCGCGCCGCGCTGCAAATTCTGCAGCCTTCGTTTCAAGCGCTTCTCGAACATCAAGAAGATCCAGCAGAGCACGCCTATTGAGCTGATCGACGTCGACACTCCGTCGAATGGAGGCAAAGGGACTGGAGGCCTGCGTGCTCACCACCGCGCCTACACCTTGGCGGTTGGTAACCAGCCCGAGAGTGACCAGGCCACGCATTGCTTCCCTCACAGTCGAGCGGCCCACGGCGAAGGCTTCCATCATCAGTCGCTCCGATGGCAATCGCTCGCCCGGCTTGAGCCGACCATCTCGAATTTCCGTCAAAATCTGATCGAGCACATTTTGACTCATTGACGTGCGCGAGGGGGGTTTAAAGCGCGTCAGCTCTGGCCCGACGCGATCGCTGCTTTCCGCGTGACGTTCGGCCTCCGGCAAGGACTTGGATTTAGTCGAACGACCCACGGAAGTTCCTCCTCGTTAAAACCATGCAGATCCGCTCCGGCGCGGGGCGGCGCTGACTGAACCTAATGCGGGGAAACCGCTGCTGTCACGCCACATGAAATGTGCACCGAAAGCCACGCCTAGGAATTCGACATCTGCTTATCAGACATGTTCTCTAAATGTAAAGCGGGAAAGTTTCTCAAGCGAGCAATTTTAGCTCGTTGGCAAGTGGCCTGCCTCTTTATTGGGCTCACTTGCGGCACACCTTCCCCGCGGTGCCGCTTGGCTCAGAGGGCCAGCTTGCGCAATGATAACAACGTTATAGAGAAATAATCCCTCGACGCATCACAGAAACGCAACTCCGTTTCGGCGCGATCTTCGTCATCAAGGGCGCCTCTCCCTATTTACAGATCGGACACTTGTCTGATAAGCAGATACCTGTAATCGGGCTTTGACCCCAACAAAGGAGGGTAACTATGATTTCCAGGAGAACGTTTCTCGCGACAACGGCCGCTGCTGCCATGGCCGGCACTTTCAAGTCGCACGCCGGCTCTTTCGAAGGCCAAACCCTACGCGTTCAATTCTGGGGCGGCAGTGACGGGCTTGCGATCCAAAAATACGTTGCTGATCCTTTTATGAAGGCCACCGGTGCCAAGGTGGTGGTGGAAGAAGGTGTGACCTCAGCGTCGATCGCCAAGGTCACGGCTCAGAAGAGTGACCCGCAAATTGACGTCGCATTCCTCGACGACGTCGGCGTCTTCGCTCTCAATCGACAGGGGTTGCTTGACAAAATTGATCTGGAAAAAGTGCCGAATGCCAAGGATGTTTATCCAAACTTCATCCTTGATGGGGGATTTGGCATCGGATTCTGGACCTACATCACCACGATTCTCAACAATACAAAAAGTCCGGCCCCAACGTCTTGGGAAGACCTGTGGTCACCAGCCTATGCGGGCAAACTGCTTGTGCCGTCTATAAACGATACGCAGGCTCTCCTTCTGACCGTGATGGCAGCGCAGCTCGGCGGCGGAAGCCTTGAAAATCTTGCTCCGGCGTGGCCGAAATTGAAAGCGCTGAAGCCGCAGGTTTTCTCCTTCATCGAAAACCGAGCGCTTGACGCTCAGGTGCTGCAGGCGGGCCAGGCAACGGCAGCGGTTGATATACCTTCGTACTTCAAGCCATACATGTCCGAAGGGTCCGACATCGGCGTGACGACGGCCTTAAAGGAGGGCTATTTCGCGATTACGGGCGCTGCCGTACTTGTGAAGGGGTCGAAAGGCAACCGCGACCTTGCCCACGCCTTCATCAATCAGGCTCTTTCGCCCGAAGCTCAGGCCGGCTTCGCAACCGACATTTGGTATGGTCCCACCAATCAAAAGACAGTCGTTTCAGAATCCGCCGCGCCCTACGTGGTCCATACACCCGAACAGCTCGCGAAGGCCATTCAAGTGCCACGTCTCGACCTGGTCAGCAAACGGCCTGAGATCGTGCAGAATTGGAACAGGGTCTTCAATAGCTAACTACAACGATCGTAATGGCTGGGATCTCATGCAGTTGAAAACGCGCCTTAAGACTGACTGGCATGCACTTGCTCTATTTGCTCCAGGGGTACTGGTTCTCGTACCACTGGTCGGTGCGTGCTGCATGTTAGTTCGATACAGTTTCAACGACTGGGATCCCATGCAGGCCATGGTGCCTACCTGGACCCTGAAGAACTATTTTTTCATCTTCACCGATCCTGCACAGATCAAGGGACTTCTCACGACACTGAGGATCAGCCTGACCGTCACGCTGGTGTGCCTTATCATCGGCTATCCCGTGGCGGTCGCCATTTCTCGATCCGGCCGCTATCGCGGCTTGCTCATGTTTCTCCTGGTCGCACCTATGCTGACGGACGTCCTTATCCGGGCGTACGGCTGGATGGTGATTTTGGGGCCTAACGGACCGGTCAACAGCTTGATGACGGCGACCGGGCTATGGGCCCAGCCAAAAAGGCTGATCTACACAGAACTCGCTGTGGTTCTGGAGCTTATTCATGAAAACATTCCCTTCATGATCCTGCCACTGGCGGCAGTTCTGGAGCGAATTAACCCGGCCTTGAACGACGCAGCGATGAATCTCGGCGCATCACCTGCCCGTGCATTCTTTCATGTCACTTTGCCGCTGAGCCGCCCGGGTGTCATAGCGGGCACCCTGCTGGTGTTCGCCCTATCGACCAGTGCGTTCGTGGCGCCACTGGTTCTTGGCGGAGGAAACGTCAGCGTCATGACCACCCTTATGCAGCAGTCGATGCTTACAACACTCAACTGGCCGCAAGGCTCTGCGCAATCCGTTGTCCTTGTGGGGCTCGTCCTCATTCTGCTCACGACCTACGGATGGGTGCTTTCAAAGGGAAGGCGCGTCGCATGAGATTCCGCGTCACGAGGAATGGGCTCCTTCTGGCTTATGTTACGGCATTCTTCATTTATCTTGAAGGCCCGCTGGCCGTGATCGTGTTCGCCTCCTTCAACAGTGGCCAGATCGTTCGGATCCCGCCCGACGGCTTTTCGCTAAAATGGTACGGCGCGTTGCTGGATCTTGTGCGGAACACTCCGGGGATGAAGCCGGGTCTGATGGACGCAGTCTTCACCAGTCTTTGGCTGGGACTGGCGAGCACCATTGGAGCGGTGATCGCGGGGACGCTGGGAGCGTATGCACTGCAGCGGTCTAAGCTGCCAGGGACCCAGATACTGCGGCAGTTATTCCTGCTCCCGCTGCTGTTTCCCCAAATCGTAACTGGCATCGGGTTGGTCCTGTGGTTCAGCGCGGTTGGTGGTGTTCCGACCTGGGTGCGACTGTTGCTCGGGCACCTGATCATCACATTGCCCTGCGTCGTCATCACGGTGACCGCAAGTCTCGAGACTCTCGATAGGAGTTTGGAAGACGCGGCCATGAACCTCGGGGCAAATCGGGTCGCAACGTTTTTCTACATCACGCTGCCAAGCATTCGAGGTGGCGTGCTCGCCGGTGCGATTTTCGCATGGCTGACGTCATTTTCAAATTTCACTGTGACGTTCTTCTTATTTTCAGGTGAGATGAACCCGCTTCCTCCCTGGCTGTACCAATACATACAATACTACATCGACCCGGGCGCCGCGGCCCTCTCCACCTGCGTCCTTTTGATTACACTGTCCGTTCTGTTGATGATCAATCGCCTGCAAGCACTCGGTCGAGTGGTGTCGGTGTCCAAATGAGCGTGGTTGAAATGAATGTTTCCGGCCAAAGAAATCCCCGAGCTGATGCTAAACCTGTCCTGGAATTGCAAGGCCTGTCCAAGTCGTTCGGGGCGATGAATGTCGTCAAGGACGTTTCTCTCGACGTCTGGCCGGGAGAGTTTGTTTCGCTCCTTGGCCCGTCGGGATGCGGGAAAACGACCACGCTGCGAATGATCGCAGGTTTTATCCCTCCTAACGAAGGCCGGATCATCCTGGGCGGCAAAGACATAACCGAAGCGCCGTCATACCGCCGCGACGTCGGCCTGCTATTTCAAAGCTACGCACTTTTCCCCCACATGACGGTCCGGGGAAATGTGGGCTTTGGCCCGAAAATGCGTGGCGCAACAAGCAGCGTCATCGCGGACAAGGTTCGCTGGGCCTTGAGCCTCGTCAAACTCGAGGGCTACGAGGACCGCAGGCCGAATGAGTTGTCCGGCGGCCAACAGCAGCGGGTCGCGATCGCGCGTGTCCTGGCCGGTGGAGCGTCGATGTTGTTGCTCGACGAGGCGTTTTCCAATCTCGATGCAAAGCTGCGCGGGCGAATGCAGGAAGAGGTTCGCGAGCTTCAGCTTCGTCTTGGCATCGCGACGGTCCTTGTCACGCACGACCAGGAAGAGGCCCTCGCCATGTCAGATCGCATTGTGATCATGAATGGTGGCAAAGTCGAGCAAATCGGTACGCCCAAGCAGGTCTACAGTGCCCCATCGTCTTTGTTCGTCGCCGACTTCATGGGCCGCTGCAATCGAATCGAAGGAACACTGCGTCAGGATCGACGGGCAAAGACCTGGTACCTCGACTGTGGCGCCTCGGGGACCATCAAGCTCGAAACCATTCCTCATCCCGATGTACGGGAGGGCGAGGAGTGCCCGGTTTTCGTGAGGCCAGAACATTTGAGCCTTACCCAATCCCTGGAGAATCACGAGGGCGAAGGACTCAAGGGCAGGATCGACCGGGTAGTTTATCTCGGGTCGCGATCCGTTGCATATGTAACCTTGGAGGGAAATATTCGGCTCCAGGTCCATCTTCCCAACAAGCCTGGCCTATCGGACGAGTTTTCCATAGATCAACCTGTAGTCGTTGTTCCGCTGCCCAGCGCCGTCACTCCATTGCCTGAATGAGTTATCGGCTCGCTCCTAGCTCAGCTGAGAAACTTTTATTTGGATGGACGCGATGGCAAAGACGCCGAAAGACAGTTTTGACTACATCGTCGTAGGTGCCGGCACTGCCGGATCCGTGATCGCCAATCGTCTTAGTGACGACGGCAAGTCGAATATTCTAGTGCTCGAAGCTGGCGGACCAGATCGCAATCCCTTCCTCCATATCCCCGCAGGTTACGTCAAGACTCTCACCAACCCCCAACTAACCTGGCCGTTCAAATCAGAGCCAAGCCCAGGTAGCGGTGGAAGAGCAATAACTCTTCCCCAGGGGCGAGTTTACGGAGGTTCGAGCTCGCTCAACGGCCTCGTTTACAATAGGGGGCAAGCAGCCGACTTCGATGAGTGGGCACAGATGGGAAATTCAGGTTGGGGGTATGACGATGTTCTTCCGTACTTCCGTCGATCGGAGCGACGCATTGGTCCGGGTGAAGCGCGCTACCACGGGCGCGAAGGAAATATCACTGTAAGTGACCCCAACTGGAAGAATGAACTTTGCGAGGCCTTTATCGAAAGCGTGGAGACGACAGGAATCCCGCGCAATCCAGACTACAATGGCGAGGCGCAAGCGGGTGTGGGCTACTTCCAGCGCATGATTGGGGGCCGTTTCCGGATCTCGGCCGCCACAGGTTTCCTTCACCCCGCCCTGAAACGTAAAAACGTGCAGATCCGTCCCTTCGCGCAGGCGTGCGACCTCCTTATCGAAAATGGCCGGGTCTCAGGTGTCTGGTACTTCAAGGACGGCAATCCGTCGCTGCGCACGCTCGTGCACTGCCGGCGCGAGGTGGTCCTCTGCGCGGGTACGATCAACACGACGCGCCTCGTGCAGCTCGCCGGGATCGGGGACGGGGCGGTGCTCTCGAAAGCTGGCATTGAGACCCGGCACCATTTGCCCGGTGTGGGCCAAAATTTTCGCGATCACTACTTCATTCACATCAATCAACGGATGAAGAAGGGCGTTCTGTCCCTGAACCAGCAAGCGAAAGGATGGCGGCTTGGCGTCGATATCTTGAAATGGCTGGCAGGGGCGCCGAACATCCTCTCTCTCAGTCCGTCGGTGGTATACGCGTTTTGCAAGTCGCACGCCTCGGTCGACAGGCCAGATCTACAGTACATTTTTACGCCCGGAAGCTACAAACCGGGTCATGTTTACGTTCTGGATGATTTCCCTGCGGTCACCTGCGGGTTCAGTCAGCACCGTCCTGAAAGCGTTGGGTACATTTCCGTCGCGTCGCCTGATCCAACGGCATCTCCGGTCATCCAGCCAAATTACCTTTCGGCTTCTACGGATCAAATCGTTGCAGTCAGGGCACTTCGGTTGGCTCGCACCTTTCTCGCTGCAAAGCCCCTCGCTCGTTTCGCGGAGGGCGAGGAGGAGCCTGGGCAATCCGTTCAAAGCGGCGAAGCATTGTTGGACTTCGCGCGACGCACCGGCAATACCGGCTATCACTTTGTAGGCGCCTGCAGCATGGGCCCGCGAAGCGACGCCCGAGCTGTGGTCGATCCGGAACTCAGGGTTCACGGGCTCACCGGGCTACGCATTGTCGATGCATCTGTGATGCCCACCATGCCATCCGCAAATACATATGCCTCCACACTCATGATCGCTGAAAAAGGCGCGGACCTCATACGAGGTATCTCGCACGCCGGATCGACACTGATGGCGGACGGAATAAGCGTGTCCGCTTGATAAGAGGTTCTCAAATGTACCAAGACACCCTGCTGCACATTGATGGCACCTGGCGCTCGGGATCGGCCAGCGAGACCATTTCGGTGATCAACCCTGCTACCGAAGAAGTGATTGGAACGGTTGCCAAAGCAAATGAGAGCGATCTTGAAGAGGCCGTGACTGCAGCCCACCGGGGCTTCTTGGTTTGGCGAAAAATACCTGCGCTCGAACGAGCAAGGGTCATGCTTCGCGCTTCTGCCTTTCTTCGCGAACGTGAAGGCAAGATTGCCCGATTGATCTCGATCGAACAGGGCAAGCCACTCCATGAAGCTCTCAACGAAGTTCGGTCGGCTGCAGAAACGAATGACTGGTTCGCCGAGGAAGCAACGCGCACGTATGGCCGTGTCATCCCTTCCCGTGGAGAAGGCATTCATCAGTTCACGGTTCGTGAGCCGATAGGCCCCGTTGCAGCTTTTACGCCCTGGAATTTTCCCACAATTCAAATCGTCTGCAAAATGTCGGCGGCATTGGCGGCTGGATGCTCGGTAGTCATCAAGGCGCCGGAGGAAACGCCGGCCTCTCCATCAGAACTTTTGCAAGCATTTATCGACGCGGGCGTCCCTGCAGGAGCGATCAATCTGGTTTTCGGTAACCCCGCGCAAATCTCAAAATATCTTATTTCACATCCGCTTATTCAAAAGGTCTCGTTTACGGGCTCAACCGCGGTGGGAAAGCAGCTCGCTTCGCTGGCAGGGCTGCACATGAAACGTGCCACGATGGAGCTTGGGGGACACGCGCCGGCGATCGTTTTCGCCGACGCCGATCTCGATGCGGCGGTCGATAGCCTGAGTTCCGCGAAATTCAAGAATGCTGGCCAGGTGTGCATATCGCCCACCCGGTTCCTGATTCAGGAATCCATATTCGAAACTTTCGTTGAAAGATTCTCCGCGAAGGCGGCGGCTATCAAGGTCGGCGACGGACTGACCAGCGGCACGATGATGGGGCCGCTGGCAAATAACCGCCGTTTGGAAGCCATTGATGCTTTTGTGTCGGATGCCTTGCAATCCGGCGGCGAAATCAGGACCGGTGGCAAGAGGATAGGCAACCGCGGCTATTTCTACGAGCCCACGGTGATCGCTAACCCTTCCAATGACGCTAGGACGATGAATGAGGAGCCTTTTGGGCCTGTCGCCCTGGTCAGGCCCTTCGGGACATTTGATGACGCGGTCCAGGAAGCAAATCGGCTCCCCTACGGTCTAGCTGCCTATGCCTACACCGGCTCGGCAAAAACCGCCGCCGCCGTGGGATCGGCCGTCGAAAGCGGAATGGTATCGATCAATCATCTGGGCCTGAGCCTTCCGGAAACGCCTTTTGGCGGGATCAAGGATTCTGGCATCGGGTCCGAGGGGGGCACGGAGGGAATAGACGCCTACTTGTCCACCAAATTCATCTCGCAAATCTAGGATTTGAGACGTTGATCGCGGAGTGGTTTTGATGTTTCGGCGTTTCTCTCAGTTCACAAGTCGGGAATGGTACAGCTCGGATCGCGTCCATGAAAACATATGGAAAATCCGTGAGACGTACATAGACGAAGGTCACGGCTGCAATATGTGGCTGGTGCGAGGGCGCGACAGAAATCTGCTTTTCGACACGGGGTTTGGATTTGTTTCCCTGCGCCGCTTTATTGGCGAGGAAGTCAGCCGGAATGTCGTGGCGGTCTCGAGCCATAGCCATTGCGACCACATCGGCTGCAATCACGAGTTTGAGTGCCGTTGCGCCCACTCTGCCGAGGCCGGCGTTTTGGCGAACCCCACCGCAGCCAACACGATCTACGAGCCCTATGCGGTGCCGGAGATGGTTGGCGTTCCGATCGATCCCCTTGAGATCAAAGACCATAGGATCGCCCCCGCTGCGCCGACAAGGGTCCTGGAAGATGGAGATGTCATCGACCTAGGTGATCGGGCGTTTGAGGTGATCCACGTACCTGGACATTCGCCGGGATCGATCATGTTGTACGATCGCGCAGACCAAATCTTGTTAAGCGGTGATGCCGTTCACAACGGGTCACGCGGAATTGGACGCACCAGATGGTACCACTCAGATCATGATCAGTATCTGGCGTCTTGCGAGCGGATCCGTAACTTGCCCGTACAAGCGTGTCATGCCGGGCATTACCCAAGTTTCGACGGCAAACGATATTTGCAGATCGTAGAAGAGTTTATCGATCGGCAGCAATGAGTTTCGGTTTTTCGATTTAAAATATTACGGCAGCCGTTCAAAGAGGAGGGAACATTGGCGCATTTATGCATAAACCCTGAAGGAATAGATGCTCCCAACAACTACACCCATGTCATAATAGCGCGAGGGAGCCGAATGGTGTTCATTGCCGGACAATACCCGGAAGACCCCAGCGGCAAGCTTGTTGGTAAAGGCGACATGGCGAAACAGGCGGCTCAGGCTTTCGCAAATTTGGACTTGGCTCTGCGCGCTGCGGGCGCCAAGCCAGAGGACGTAACGCGGCTTGGCATCTATGTGGCGAAGTACAAGCATGAATATCTGGCGATGATTGATCCCGGCCGTCGGGCCGTGTTCGGAAACCATCATCCAACGGACGTGCTCGTAGGCGTGGAAACGCTCGCATACCCGGAATACTTGATTGAAGTAGAAGCGATTGCAGTGATCCCGGACGACGCGGCGCCATAAACGCGCGTAGACCTCGCGGTCTGATGCTAAGAACTCTTGCATTTCTGCTGCGCGGTTTCCTTAGACCCGCAATGTCAGCAGGCTCCGTGTGCGGGCGCTGCGTAATTACAGAGTCGAGTTCGCCGAACCATTCCGACCTCGGCTTCCTTGTCCAAGATTGTCACTGTCCCGCTACCGGCAAGCTATCTGCGATTGATGGCCTCGGTCGCCGCCTTGCGCGTCGAAGCCCGACCGGTGCCGCGTCTTGATGGACATAGAATTCGTGCCGGCAAGCGAGCTTCATTGACGCAAGCCCGGATCTTTCACGATCGTGGCAGTTGCAGGTGTAAGAGATATTTGCGCTCAACCCGTCGGAAAACCGCGGTTATCAGAAAAGTAAGCGCCAGGTAGATGACGGCAGCGGTCAACAGGCCTTCGGAGGCGAGGTAATATTTATTGTTGAGCATCCTGCCTGCGCCGAGGATGTCGATAATGGTGATCGTGCTCGCAATGACACTGCTATGCAGCGCGAAGATCACCTCGTTGGACAGAGACGGCAGAGCCTGGCGCCAGGCTGACGGGAAAACGATCAGCCAGAATTGTTGCAGGCCGGACAAGCCTAGTGCTTTGGCAGCCTCCACCTGGCCCTGCGGAACGTTCTCAATTGCCCCCCTGAGGATTTCCGTCAGATAGGCGGCCGAGCAGATCGCGATGGAAATGAAGGCACACCACCACGCCTCACGGAGCACCGGCCAAAGAAAGGAGTGGCGCACGGCATCGAACTGGGCGGCTCCGTAGTAGAGAAGATATAGCTGAAGGAGCAGCGGAGTTCCGCGGAAGACATAGGTGTAGCAAAACACCAGCGGGCTAAGGATGCGGACCTTCCGTGCCCGGATCACGGCCAAGGGAATGGCGAGAGCGGTAGCAAGCAGCAGCGGTATCGAAACAAGCAGGAGCGTGTTCACCAGGCCTCGAGCAAACAGATGCCAATTGTCGAGGATCACTCTGAAGTCGATAGGCGAGACAGCTTGGAAGCGGGACAACGCCTCTACCATATCACACGGGACCCGAAATACGTAGCCGCCGCGTCAGGATACCCAGCCCCAGATCCGAGGCCGCCGTCATAGCCAGATAGATGACGAGGACGATAACGATGAACGAAAAAGGCTGATGCGTTGCCCGCCCGGCAGCGTTGGCTTTGTTGACGATATCCTCTAGTCCCATCACCGAGGCTAGAGCCGTTGTTTTCATAAGGCTCAACCAATTGTTGGAAAAGCTCGGCAGGGCGTAGCGGACGAGCTGGGGCCAGATAACCACCCTGAAGAGTTGCCATCTGCTCAGGCCGAGAGCTTTCCCGCCTTCGCTTTGACCCCGCGGGATTGCCAGATAGGCGCCTCTAAAGGTCTCTGTCATGTAAGAGCCGAAGATCACGCCAATCGCCACAACGGCCACCGTAAATGGGTCGAGGTTCATCCGTGTCCACAAGCCCGTAGTGATACCAATCCAGTTCGCGAACGCCTGCCCACCATAATAGAGAAGCAGCATCAGGACGAGGTCCGGGACACCCCGGACCAGCGTTGTGTATGTCTCGGCCGTCCTTCGCAGAGCCGTGACCGACGATGACTTGCCCCATGCGCCAAGCAGTCCCAACCCTGTCGCAACCACGAGCGAGCAGACGCTCAATGCGACGGTGACGTAGATGCCTCGCAGAACGAATGGCAGGTAGTCGCCCGCGCTAGCCACGGTCAATCACCTTCCCCGCCTGTTTAGCGCGCCGGAGTGCGTTTGCACCGGGTCACTTGCCGTAGATGTCGTAGCTGAAATATTTGTCGTTAATGGCCTTGTAGGTGCCGTCTTCGCGGACTTCCTTGATGGCCTTGTTCAAGGCCTCGCGAAGCTCCGTGTCCTCTTTCCTGAGGCCGATACCGACGCCTTCGCCAAAACAACCCGGGTCGCTGATGGAATCGCCCTGGAAGCTGAACCCTTTGCCGCGCTCGGTTTTCAAAAGGCCAAAGTCGAGCTGGATCTTGTCTGAGAAGACGGCATCCAGCCGGCCCGAGCTGACGTCAAGGAACATCTCTTCGGAGTTCTGATAGACTTGGATGGAGGCGTTGGGGTAGGCCTTCTCCAGATAGCATTCCGACACACCTGGAACCGTGCCGACCTTCAGCCCGCCAAGTGTCTTGTCGGAAAAATCGATCTTTGTCTCATCGGGTGCAACGAAGGAGGCGGCGGTCTGATAGTATGGATCGGTGAAGTCGATCTGCTTCTTGCGTTCCTCGGTGATGGACATGGAGGCGAAGATGCCGTCGAACTTTTTCACCAGCAGCCCGGGGATCATCCCATCCCAGTTCTGCGCGACGAATATGCAGGTGCGATTCATTTTCTTGCACAGAGCCTGCCCCAGATCGACCTCGAAGCCCGCGATCGATCCGTCCGCGGCTCTAAAGTTGAACGGCGGATACGCTGCCTCGGTTGCGAGTGTTATGTCCGCGGCCGCCGCTACGATCGGGGTGAGAGCAATTCCGACAGCGGCAATGAAGCCAAGCAGTTTGTTTTTCATATTTTATTCCCCTCAGTTTAGTATCCTGGTAGCGAGTTGACGGACCGCCCCTTGAGCCCATCGGCAAGTCGAATGCTCACCGCCCTCTGTCTCGAGGGTCACTCGGCCGCTTCGGTCCATCTGTGGCTCTAACGTTGGTCAAGCCGACGTCGCGTGCGTTACCTAAATCCTCAAGCCAGGTTTCCAAACTAGGCAACTAATCGATGGCCTCATGTGCTAGGGCCGCGCAGGTCGATCGGAATTATTGTTTTGCTTGGGGAGATGAAGTTGACGCGAGTCGTGCCGCTTGAGCAGATCTTGAAGGCCCTGCCAGACATCGATGTCGTGGCCGAGATCGAGCGTGGGTTTGTCGCCTTGTCCGAGGGCAAGGTCGAGGTTCCTCCTGTCGGCGAACTACTTTTCCCGGACGAAAACGGCGAACTTCATATCAAA
Organism: Mesorhizobium sp. M0514; assembly: GCF_040321145.1. Lineage (NCBI taxonomy): Bacteria > Pseudomonadati > Pseudomonadota > Alphaproteobacteria > Hyphomicrobiales > Phyllobacteriaceae > Mesorhizobium > Mesorhizobium sp. M0514. Next base: position 52,997 of record NZ_JAMYQZ010000020.1, on the reverse strand, counting down.
TATGGCGCCGTGCGCGGTGACGACGTCTTTGTCGTGAAGCTCGCGACGGGATTTTTCAACAATCCGCAACTGGGCCTGCCGCCCTTCTCCGGCTGCATGCTGGTGTTTTCCGCAAAGACCGGGCAAATCGTCTGCGTCCTGCTCGAAGACGGCGAGCTAACCAATCACCGGACAGCGGCCGCGGGCGCCGTCGTAGCCCGTCATCTTGCGCCGCCGAATTTGCTAACCATCGGCATTTGCGGCTCGGGCGTTCAGGCGCGCCTGCAGGCCGACTACCTGCGCCGCGTGACGGAGTGCCGAAACCTCGTTCTGTGGGGGCGCGACGACGCGCGAGCGGCAGACGCGGTGCGCGATATCGGGCGGATGGGCTACACCGCACGCGTTGCAGCAAGTCCAGAAGAAGTAGCCTCCTGCGCGCAACTGATCGTCACGACGACCGCGTCCCATGAGCCTTACCTGCTCGCCAGCTTCGTGAGGCCGGGCACCCATATCACCGCGATGGGTTCGGATACGCCCGAAAAGAGCGAGCTCGATCCGATGCTCCTGAGAAATGCCAGCATGGTGGTTGCCGACAGCATACAGCAGTGCCTGCTGCGCGGCGAGATCCATACAGCGATTGGAGCCGGCGCCATAGACGGCGACCGCGTCGTCGAACTCGGGAATGTCATTTCCGGAAAGGTTGCCCAGCGCTCGCGCGCGGACATCACCGTCGCCGATCTGACGGGCGTGGCGGTCCAGGATATCATGATCGCCAAAGCGGTTGTCGCCCGTTTAATCTAGAGGGCTCGTATAATCTAAAGGGCTCGTATGAGAAGTCCGACTTTCGTCCCGGCGGAAGCCAGACACGTAGCGAAAACGGCGTCGCCGTACTGAACGGGGTGCGGAACAATGGAAACGACGCAGGCGCTGGCCGCATTTGTGGTTCATCGACCGCGAGGGAGAACGACATGGTAGAACCGATTCACATCGACCCTGAACATGTCGAACGATTGATCCTCGACCTCGGCAGGTTCGGTGCTCATAGCGGGACCGGTGTCTGGCGCACGGTTTATTCGCCGGAGTGGGTCGAGGCCGCCAATCACTTCTCCGGCTGGTGCCGGAAATCAGGTCTTGCCGTGCATCAGGACGCTGTCGGCAATGTCTGGGGAAGGCTCGAAGGCAAGGAAGCCGGGCCTTCCATCGTATCGGGATCGCACATCGACAGTCAGACGCCCGGCGGGCGCTACGATGGCGCCCTCGGTGCGATTGCGGCGCTGGTCGCGATCGATGCGCTGAACAAGCAATTCGGCAGGCCTCGTCGCACTCTGGAGGTGCTTGCGCTTTGCGAGGAGGAGGGAAGCCGCTTCGCCGCCGCCAGCCTGTGGGGTTCGCGCGCCATAACCGGCTGCATCGAGCGGCACGAGCTCGACGAACTGGTCGATGACGACGACGTCTCGATCGGCCAGGCCATGAAGGATGCTGGCCTGGATCCGAATGCTTTGGCGACCGCCGAGCGCAATGACATCGGCGCCTTTATCGAGCTGCACATCGAGCAGGGGCCTGTGCTCGAAGCCGAAGACCTTGCGGTCGGTCTCGTCACTGCGATTAACGGCCTTCGCCACTACCGAATAGAATTGACCGGAGAAGCCAATCACGCAGGCGCCTTTCCGATGGATTCGCGCCGCGACCCGATGGCGGGGTTCGCCGAAATCGCAAGCGGCGTCATTTCAACTGCGGAACGGTGGGGACGACCGGCCGTAACAACCGTCGGCCAAGTCCGGGTCGAACCGAACCTGCCGGCCATCATTCCAGCGAAGATAACCTTCATGATAGATGTCCGGCATCCTGGTCCTGATGCCTTGAAGCGGCTTTATGCCTTGCACGAAACCCTGATCCATGAAGTGGCCAATCGCCGCGGCCTGGAAGTCAAGATTTCGGTGGTTGAAGACCAAGTGCCCCTCGTCTGCCATCCTGAAATCGTCACGGCGATCAAGGCCGCCGCCGAGGATCAAGGCGTCCAGCTGGGCGCGCTGTCAAGCGGCGGCAGCCACGACACACAGCAAATGTCCAAGCTCGCTCGCGCTGGGATGATATTCGTTCGTAGCAAGGACGGTAGAAGCCACACCCCGGAGGAATTTTCCTCGATTCCCGACATCGTCGCCAGCATCAAGGTGCTGGCAGGAACGCTCTACAGGCTTGCATATTTATAGAGCGGTTCGAATGAGAATTCCTTCGACACCTGAGGCATTTTTCCGGCCGCGAGCTATTCTGGCTTTTCGAGTGTTGCTCGCTCACCCCTCATTCTAGGTGACCGAATCTCCTGCCGGTAATTGCATCGTCAGCACCAGACTTGAGCGCGTTGCCCCGCTACCTGCGTTCTGCGACCAATGAGAAGAGCGGAGCGAGGGATCAGGCTTCAACGCGAGTCCCGGTATTGCCGAACGATAGAACCGATGACATTGGTGACAATGCGCGCGGCGATGACAGCCGAAATCCCGTCAACATCGGCCGGGGGGAAGAATTCGACGAGATTGAACCCGGCGATTTTCGTCCGGCGCCTAAGGCCTGCGATCAGGTCGACAATCTGAATGTAAGTGAGGCCGCCGGGCGTGCGCGCCACGACGCCCGGCATGTCACCGGGGTCGATGCTGTCGCAATCAAGCGTGACGACGACGTGCGCTTCATCCGGAATGCATTGCAGCGCGGTTTCGACGCCGCTCGCGTGAACTTCACGAGACGTCACAAAGAGGCTTCCGTATTGAAGCGCGTCTTCGACGTCGGCGGTGCGCGCGCTACCGACGCTCCGCAATCCAACCTGCACCATGCCGGCGACGTGTGGCATCTCACTTGCCCGACGCATGGGACTTGAAGATCCGTAGCGTTCCCCGTCAATCTCGTCGCGCCAATCTATGTGGGCATCGATTTGCAATACCCAGATCGGCCCATGGTCTTTAAAGCCTGCAAGGAAGGGAATCGTTACCGAACAGTCGCCGCCGATCGCAACCGGTACTGCCTGCTGCGCCAGTACAGCTCTCGTCTTCGCCTCGATCTCGAACCGGTTGCCTGCGTTGTTATGCATGGTGGTCTGGACGTCGCCAGCGTCGATGCAGCATCCGGGCTCACCGTTGAAGAGAGGCCCTCCAAGATCGAAATCCCAGTTCTCGACGTTCCGAGCGCCATCCTTGCTTGCGGCGCGAATGGCGTCGGGCGCCAACGCGTACCCTCTGGTGTCCGTCCCTGTATACGAGCTGCCGTGACCGACACCGAATAGGATGATTCGAGGCGAACGTTGGTTTGCAAGTCGTGCGGGCAAACCAAGAAACGAGGGTGATGCACTCATAAAACCAATCCCCGTGAGGCACGCATTTCCGTAGTCCTTATCTTTCAGCGATTCAAAATCAAAGCTGCGCCGGCTGCCCGATAACGAAGAGCCAGTCGCTTGGTGATGATTTGGCTCGCGCCCGACTTGCCATCACAATGCCGTCGCAGCGCGCACGGACAAAAGTGGCCGGTTCTGCTGGTCTGTCAGGCCGGTGCATCCGCGCGACAGGGGAACCTGATTTGACGTATTCCCCAAGTCTAACCAAGGGTTCGAACAGCCCTTCGCGCTTAGCGACCACATAACATTCGTCGGCGCGAACATCCACCAACTTCGGATGGATTAGCGTTGTTGGATTTTTAGGCTTTGTTATCCCGACATGAGAAAGCAGTCTGTGCAAACCCTGCCGGCAAAGTTCAAGCGTCGGAATGCTCAGTTCGGCCGACCCGCCAACTCTCCGCTGATGCCCACGACGTTCTGCCGCAGCATCGCCGCATCCATTCCCACTTCCACGCCCATCGTCTTGAACCCAAACAGCATGCAGTGGTGAGCTCCGAATGCTGCGGCGAGATCCATCCTCCTCTGATCCCCGGCGGCATCACCGGTGACGACAAAAAGCGTGGAAGGCAGAAAATGGAGTATCTCCCCACCACAATGAAAATCGGCGGCATAGTCGGCGCGTGCTAATAGTTCGACTTCGATAAAATGGGCCAGTCGACTTGTGAAAGTTCCGTTGGGGGTACCAGGGAAGGCACGGTTTAAATTCATGCCATCCAGTGGTGTATTGCGCTGCCCCGCGAAACAGGCGGGACCATTCACGGTTGGCATGATAATGACTTGGCCGTTCACACGGCTTATATCAAGCGAGCGGCCAAGCTCCGCTAGCGCGACCTGCCCCTCATATTCGTCCCCGTGGACTCCGGCGGTCAGCCCCAATGTTGGCCCGACGCCAGAGCGCACCGAAATGATGGCCATCGCTATATCCTGAGGCTCGCATCCGTCAGCAGAGTCCAGAGATATGGAGACTGTGCCGATTTGTCGTCCTGGCGCGTCGAGATCAATGTCAAGCCGAATGCTCATCTAACCTGCACCGCAGCTTGTGAGCCGGGCCCCTCCTTCTTCAGGTATGTCAGCCGGTATGTGCCAAGATGTTCCATCAAATTCTGAAACTCCAATCTGCAAACATCAGGAGTGGTGTCGCCGAGGTAGATGGCGATGCCATTTGCCCTCCCAGAAATGAAAGCCACGGCTGATAATGAAGACCATTGTCATGTAGAAAGTCGCCGCAATAAAGAAGCCGTCGAAGGCGAGATAATATTTAATGTTGAACTGCTTAGCCGCGCCGAGAATATCGATGATCGTAACTGTACTTGCGATCACGGTCGCGTGGACCGAAAAAATGACCTCATTCGCGTAGGCCGGAAGCGCACTTCTTAGTGCGCTTGGAAGTGTGATACGACGAAAAACCGTGAAGCCCGACATGCCGCAAGCCTTGGCGGCCTCGATCTCCCCCCGGGGTACGGCTTCGATCGCTCCCCGAAAAACTTCGGTGATGTAAGCACCGCTACACAAGGTTAGGGAAATGAAGGCGCACCACCAAGCCTCACGCAGGATAACCCAAAGATATGAGTCACGAACGAAGGAGAACTGCGCCGCGCCGTAGTATAGCAGGTAGACTTGTACCAGCAGTGGCGTGCCCCGAAACAGATAGGTGTAGGCAAATACACATGTGCTCAAGACTGGCGTGCGCATCGCCCTAGCGACAGCAAGCGGAATAGCGAGAAGACTCGCGAGACACAGGGAGCCGACCAGCAATATGATCGTGTTCCGCAGGCCCAGCAGGAAGAGGTCGACATGCTTTGCTGCCAACATGAAATCGACCGGAGACCATGACTCGCTTATTCTGGTAAGTTCTGCGGTGATATCGGCGAGGTTCATGATGTTTACGCTTGGTGCAGGTGAGCGCTATAGCGCCTATCGAGCCAACGAAGTCCCAAATCCGAGATCGACGTCAGGATCAGGTAGGTTACCAGCACAACGAACATGAAGGTGAAGGGTTGATGTGCGGTCTTGCCGGCGGCATAGCCGTTGTAGACAAGATCTTCGAGTCCCATCACCGACACGAGGGCAGTCGTCTTCATGAGACTGAGCCAGATGTTGGTGAAGCTGGGCAAGGCGAACCGGACCAATTGCGGCCATATTATGCGACGAAAGAGCGTCAACCGGCCCATTCCAACCGCGATGCCTGCTTCGATCTGACCACGCGGTATTGCCAATAGGGCTCCTCGAAAAGTTTCCGTCATGTAGGATCCGAAAATGAACCCGATGGCCAGGAAGCCAGCGGTGAAGGCATCGAGTTCGACATAGCCCCACAAGCCTGTGGCGGCGCCGATCCGGTTCAATGCCATTTGCCCACCGAAGTAGAGCAACAACATGAGAACGAGATCAGGCACGCCGCGCACGAGCGTCGTATAGAGTTCTGCGATCCGCCGAGCTCTCCTTGAACCTGAAAGCTTCGCCAAGGCGCCAAGGAGGCCCAGGGCAACGGCCACCATCACCGACAGAATGCTCAAGGCGATTGTCACCCTGAGGCCAGCCAACAGGAACGGGGAAAACTGCAGAACTGCTTCCACGATATATGGTCCGATCAGTTTCCGTAGATGTCGTAGCCGAAGTACTTCTTCGCGATCTTGTCGTAGGTTCCATCCTGACGGACCTCGGTGATCGCCTTGTTGAGTTCCTCGCGCAGTTGGGCGTCCTCCTTCCGGAGTCCAATGCCGGCTCCCTCTCCGAAGCAGCCGCGATCGGTTACGATCTTGGACGCGAACGCCATGTTCTTGCCGGCGTCGGTCTTGAGCAGACCGAAATCCGAAGCGACAGCGTCGGCAAAGATGGCGTCCAGACGGCCGGACGTCAGGTCGAGATAGAGGGCGTCGGCGTTGGGGTACGTTACGACTTTCGCCGTTGGATAGGTCTTTTCGAGATAGCAGAGATAAGTGCTCCCGGAGAGTGTCCCCACCGTGTTGGCTTTAAGCTGCTTGTCCGCAACATCGATGGTCACACCAACCGGGGCCACGAAAACACCGCCGGACTCATAGTATTTGTTGGAAAAGTCGACCTTTTTTCTTTCTCTCCTCGGTGATCGCCATGGACGCGAAAATGCCGTCATACTTGTGAGCGAGCAGGCCAGGGATCATACCATCCCACTCTTGAGCGATGAACTCGCAGTGACGGCCCATCTTCGCGCATATGGCCATGCCGAGATCGATCTCGAAGCCCGCAAGGGATCCGTCCGAAGCCCGTTCATTGAATGGGGGGAAAGCTCCTTCGGTGGCGAAATGAATAGTCTGATCAGCCTCGGCTTCGCCTAGCATGAGAAGAATGGCGGCCGCCGTTAGAAGAGCACCTGCAAATCGAGGTATCATAGTAGTCCTCCCGTGGTTTTATCACCGATGCGTTCGCGCGAGGAAGCGCTGGAAGTGGGGTGACGATGGGCTTGTCATGATCGTCCGAGGGTCACCCTCCTCTTCAATCTGACCATCCCGCAAAAAGATGACGCGACTGGAGGCGTCGCGCGCGAAAGCCATTTCATGCGTAACGATGATCATTGTTCGACCTTCCTCTGCCAGCGCGCGAATGATGGACAGAACTTCGCCCACAAGCTCCGGGTCCAGGGCTGAAGTCGGTTCGTCAAACAGCAGAACTTCGGGATCCATCGCGAGCGCCCGCGCAATCGCGGCGCGCTGCTGCTGGCCGCCAGAGAGAAAGGCTGGGTAGTAGTTCTTGCGATCGGTTAGCCCAACCTTGTCGAGCAAGCTTTCGGCGGTTGCGATCGCCTGAGCTCGCTCGATGCCCAGCACTTGGATAGGCCCCTCAATGACGTTCTCGAGCACCGTCATGTGAGACCACAGGTTGAAGCTTTGAAAAACCATGGCCAGTTTTGCGCGAAAGCGCTGCAACTGCTTTGGGTCCGCGGGATGTTGATTACCGTTCGGGCCGACCTTGGTCCTAATCGGCTCATTGTTAAGTGTGATCGTTCCGCTAGTCGGGGACTCTAGGAAGTTTATGTAGCGCAAGAATGTGCTTTTCCCCGAGCCGCTTGCGCCCAAGATCGAGATGACATCGTGCTCGTTCGCGTCAAGCGAGACCCCTTTTAAAACTTCCAGATTTCCGAAAAGTTTGCGGAGGTCGCGGACCTGAAGCTTGAGCCCACCTTTACGCAGGGTGTCGGCGAGTTGGATCGGCGGTCTCTGATCGTCCACGATTTAAAATCTTCCCACCCAAGTTTGGATGACCATCTTACAAAGTGGTGCCAAAATCGTTTTTGAAAATGGCAAGCGAAGTTTCCAATCCTGAGATTTGTTCCTGGCGGAACTGCGCAAACTTACGTCCGCTCACGGCGAGTCATGCGCGCCGGCCCGGTAGTAGCAATGACCCGTTCTCGATCTGGGACAATACCAATCGTAGGAGCAACCGCTGTTTGGCGGCGGCGCGCCCGCCACCTTCGAATTCCTGCAGTGGAGGGCGGTCGTCCTCGCCGCGCAGGTGCTTGCGGTGGCCATAAACTCTTACATGATCCACCGCGTGGCCGGTCGCTTTATGCTCTTTGGCGCCCGCCCGGAGTGGTCGTGGGCGCGCTTCCAGATGCGCTCACGCAATTCCCGGTTCAAGGTAGTGAAAGCCGAACCGCAATAGCCCGGCGCCCCACTGAGCCAAAAGCGCCATTGCAGGACTCGCCTTTTCGCACGCCAGAGCATCCTATTTGCACGACGGCAGAACTGAATGACTTTTCAAGGCGCACTGGCTTTGCATTCTATGCCTTCGCAACCGCGGCGCCGAGTCCACTCAATCAAATCATGGAGACAGCGATGGAAATCGCGCACCTTTTGGATATGGATGGCGTTCTTGTACGTGGGGGGATGCCTATCGACGGTTCTATCGACTTTGTCCGCGCCTTTGTCGAAGCGACGCGACCCTTTCAGGTTTTTACCAACAATTCCAAGTACACACCGGAGGATCACGCGCATCGTCTACGCGAGATGGGTTTTCCCGTCGAACCTCACCACATCTACACTTCAGCGCTCGCAACTGCGCGGTTTGTCAGCACACAGATTCCGAACGCTTCGGCTTATGTCGTCGGCGATCATGGGTTGACCTCCGCACTCCAAACCGCCGGGTGTCGGATCACGGCATTCTCACCTGACTATGTCGTTCTCGGCGACGCTACCTCGTACCACTATGAGGAGATCGCCACAGGCTCACACCTCATTTCTGCAGGCGCCCGGTTCATCGCGACCAATTCTGACGCAACCGCACCGACCGAGAGAGGACTTCACCCTGCATGCGGGTCCGTTGCCGAGCCTGATCGCAGAGGCTACCGGTATGAAGCCATACTTCATTGGCAAGCCAAATTCCTTCATGACCCGATGTGCCCTCGAGAAACTGGGCGTTGATGCAGGGCAAACGGTGTTGGTCGGGGATCGAATGGATACTGACGTTCTCGCCGGCCTCGAGGCGGGTTTGCGATCAGTGCTTGTCCTTACGGGCGTGACTTCGTCTGCCGACCTTCCTCGCTTCTCCTTCAAACCCGACCTGATCGTCGCCCGCTTGGCCGATCTAGCCGGTCACGCATGGGTCTGACCAATTGCTACTTCGGCTCGCGTGTTGATCCGGTTCCTACGGGGAGCGATCCAGAATACTCCAATAACGCTCGACCGTTGCATTTCCGATTGGACGCGGTCAGCGAGCCGCGGCATTTAATTCGCGGACATGCCTCTTGAGCTCAATTTGACCAGCCAATTGTAACCGTTTACAGAATGCTTCGTGTTTGATGTTCCTATGGGAGCCTAGATGGGAAATCGCCCAACAATTCGGGATGTCGCGAAACTCGCTGGCCTTTCCATTGCGTCCGTATCGCGCGCCCTGACGCGTCCCGACAGCGTGAAGGAGGATACCCGAACCCGAGTGAACGAGGCTGCACAGTCGATCGGATTCCAGTTCAATCGACAGGCTATTGATTTTCGCCGGGGTCGTTCTGACGCGCTTATTGTGCTGGTTTCGGACATCGCGAACCCGTTCTTTCCTGTATTCTTCAAGGGCATCGAAAAGGAGGCCCGGGAACGCGGATTTACGATGTTGATCGGGGATACCTCCGCGGGCCCGCAGAGCGAGGCCACCTACGTTGGGATGCTTGCTGCCGGCAAGGCCGACGGCCTAATTTCCAACATCGGGCGGCTGCCCGAAGGCCTACCGCAACCAGCCGCGACTGACGACAGCTATCGCGGGCCACCGATCGTCGCCTGCAATCACGATGCCGGTGCGAAAATCCCAATGGTCCGCATCGACAATTATGCGGCGGGAAAAGATGCTGCCGAACATCTGTTGCAGCTGGGCCATAAAAGATTCGCCCAGATCCACGGCAGTCAGGAATTCGCCGATTTCCGGGCACGGCTGGCAGGCTTCTCTGACACGGTTGCCAATGCCGGATATGCTGTGCCGTCGAGCGCACTCATTCCTGGCGATCTTCGAGTCCAATCCGGACGGGATGCCGTGATGGCCTTGCTGTCGAAGGACCTTCAACCGTCCGCCATCTTCGCTCACAATGACGAGATGGCGCTTGGAGCAATGCATCAGCTTTCCCTTTCGGGATTTCGTGTCCCCAAAGATGTTTCGGTCGTCGGCTTTGATGACCTCAGCTACGCGAGTGCCACCACACCGGCGATTACGACGATGAGATTGCCAAGAGAAGTGTGGGGAGCGACAGCCTGCAAAAAGCTCATCGACCAGATACTCGGCATCGACAATGGCCCACTTGATCAGATGTTGTCCGCCGAGTTGATCGTTCGAGAAAGCACCGCAGCATTCCTATAAACTTCCCTGCAGCCGCCGGCCCTCCGGATCGAATCGGTGGAGATGTTCTTCTATCGGCACCAGCCCGAGCACCGAGCCGACCGCATAGTCGTGCTGGCCACTCTCGCGAACGGACAACGTGCGCCCATCGTCCGTCTTGATATGGATGATGGTATCACTCCCCAATCGCTCGACAAGAGAAACCGCCCCGTTCCAAGCCCCATCTGCGCCGCTGATCCTGAGATGCTCAGGTCGTATTCCGACCGACGCATGGCCGGGGTGATCGGCCGCCAAGAAATTCATCTTCGGCGAACCGATAAAGCCGGCAACGAACTTTGAAGCTGGCTGGTTATAGATTTCCATTGGCGTGCCTACCTGTTCGACGCGGCCAGCATTCATGACCACGACCCGGTCAGCTAGCGTCATCGCCTCGACTTGATCATGCGTGACATAGACAGTCGTTGTTCCAATACGCCGATGCAACTCGCTCAGTTCCACCCGCATGTCCGTTCTCAGCCCTGCATCCAGGTTCGACAACGGTTCATCCATGAGGAAAACGCGAGGTTCCCGGACCAGCGCCCGGCCGATGGCGACGCGCTGCCGTTGCCCACCGGACAACTGCCCAGGCCGCCTGGCCAGCAGCTCCGTTAGGCCGAGCGTTGAAGCGACCGCGTTCAGACGCTGGTCGATCTCGGCGCGAGGCCGCCGCTCGAGAGTGAGCCCGAAGGCTATGTTCTCTGCGCAGGTCATATGCGGGTAGAGCGCGTAGGATTGAAAAACCATGGCGACATTGCGTTGCCGCGGCGTCATTTTGTTGCTGATAACACCGTCTATGAGTATCTGCCCATCGGAGATCTCATCGAGGCCCGCCACCAGCCGCAGGAGCGTAGATTTGCCACAGCCGGACGGGCCCACGAACACGATAAATTCGCCGTCGGCTATCGTCAGGTTTATGTCGTCGAGAACTTTGGCGTGACCGAAGCGCTTCGAGACATGTTTTAAATCGATGCGTGCCATGCAGCCATCCTCAACGAATTGTTCCGCGGCCACGATTGGCGGCCATGCTGTGATCGTCATTAGCCGGTTGCGCCCCTGCGAGGTACGAAACCAAATCCGGTTGCGCACGCTGGAGATCGGCCGGTGGCTCGCCTCCAAGCATTCGCACCAGATCCTTGACAATCATCTGCCCAATCGGATGCCGCCCATCTTTGACCGCTGCACCACGATGCGGTGACAAGATCGCGTTCTGCAAAGTTCTGACGCTGTCGTTCGAAGGCACCGGCTCGGCACTGAACACGTCGATAGCAGCGCGGATGCGCCCTTCCCGTACTGCCACTTCAAGCGCGCCGAAATCGACCACGTGGGCTCTGCTGATCAGAACCAGCAGGGCGCCTGGCGGCATTGTCGCCAGCGTCGCCGCATCAACAAGACCCTTGTTAGCCTTGGTTGGCGACGCAGTGACAAACAAACACCGGCTCGATCGAGCAACCTGGTCAAGTGCCATCAGCTCCGCGCCATGTTGTTCGGCGATTTCAGAGCTTAGCCAAGGGTCATAGGCCAATATCTTCGGCATGAACGGCGCAAGCAGCCGACAGCATTCGCGCGCAATCGAGCCAAAACCGACGAATCCGATCGTCTGTCCATAGAAACTGAAATCGGTCGTGGCATTGTCGTCGAGCCAATGCTCCTTGCCGATCCGGAAGGCCTCGTGCTCCTGCACGATTCCCCTCGCCCCAGCCAAGGCAAGTCCAACCGCCATTTCCGCAACGGAAGTGCGGAAGCCGGGCGCGCAGCACAGGACTTCGATCCCGCGCCGAAAGCAGCTTGAATAGTCTATCGTCTCTGGAAAAGATCCCGACACCTCGATGACCGCTTGCAGATTTTGTGCTCTCGCAATGTCGCCGGCGTCCAGCTTGGGTCGCGCCGAAATAATGAAGCTCGCCCGATGCAGATTCTCTTCAAGAACGCTGCGCGGCATTGGTTCATCCCTTGCCCAGACCAACTCGCATAGCTGATTGAGTGCGCTGAAATCGACCGGGCTGAACAGCTCGTCGAGCTGGCGCCAATGGGGGTCGAGGACAACAACGGGTTTTTGCATTTTCGCATCCATTTCTATTTGACTGCCCCCGCCGTCATGCCGCGGACAAAGTGACGCTGGAAAATTATGAACAGAAGCACGACTGGCAGCGCCATGATCACTGCACCGGCCGAAAGGCTGGTGATGTCGCGTGTCTGGCCTCCCTGAAACATCAGCAGTCCGACGGCCAGCGTTCTTGACGACTCGCGAGGCATCAGGACGAGCCTGAGCAGGAGGTCGTTCCAACTCCACAGGAACTCGAGCAATCCCGTCGTAACCACCACCGGCTTGGCGATTGGCAGGATGACCCTGCTGTATATCTCCCACTCGCTGGCGCCGTCGACGCGCGCGGCGTCATGCAACGACACAGGAATCTTCCTGAAATAGGACGCGAACAGGAACACGAAGATCGGTAGCGCCAGGGCGACATCGCAGAGGATCACCCCCAGATGCGTTCCGATCAGTCCCAGGCTTCGTATCGACGCATAGAGCGGCAGGACAATCGCCGTCACCGGCACCATCAACCCGGCCAGAAATGCGAACCTGATCAGTTGCTTTCCCGGGAAGCTCATGAAGGTTAGCGCATAACCGGCAAGAGAAGCGAATACGATCATGACCATCGCATCGACAAACGAGATGATGAAAGAGTTGAAGAAATATCGGCCGAAACCGCCCTCTGTCCAAACCAGGACATAGTGCTCGAATGTCCACACGTGAGGGATTGCCCATGGCACGTCTGCCTCGGCCGCAGGTTTCAATGAGGTAGAGATCGCCAGAACCGAAGGCGCGATCATCAGCAGCGCAAGGAAGCTGAAGACAGCCAGAACCGTGTATCGCCTGGTCATGTCAGTCTTCCGCTCTGCTTTGCAGCCAGGCATAGGTGCCCATTGCCAGCGTCACGATGACCAGCAGCGCAACTCCGATGGCGGCCCCATAGCCATAGTCGTTTTCAATGGCCCCACGCTTGTACATATAGGTCGACAGGATCTCGCTGGCGCGAACCGGACCACCCTTTGTCATCGCCCAGATCAGGTCAAATGCCTTGAAAGCATGAGTTACCGTGAGAACAATGACGACGGCTGTCACGGGCCGGATGGCGGGCAACGTAACGTGCCAGAAAGTCTGTACCGGCGAAGCTCCGTCGATAACCGCAGCGTCATACAGCTCCTCGTCGACAGCCTGCAGCCCGGCAAGAAAGATCACGATGCTCAGCCCTATGGTGGACCAGCAATGGGCAATGGCGATTGCCGGTAGCGCCGTATGCGAATCGCCCAGCCAGGGCATCGTCAGCCAATCGAGGCCGAGCCGAAGGAGGCCTGCGTTGATGAGTCCGTCGGGCTGATACATCCACCGCCATATGATGGCGGTCGTGATGGGCGCCATTACCACTGGAACCATGAAGCAGGTCTGGATAACGACCCGGCCACGGCGCAAACGCGCGATGACTGCCGCTGCGATGAGCCCCAAGCCGACATTGATGACGACGATAATTGCCGACCATTCCAGAGTATTGAGGAACGCTGCCCAGAATATTCTGTCACTAAGCAAACCAGCATAATTGGCCAGGCCAACCCACTGCTTTACCTTGCTGATGCCATCCCACTTCGTAAACGAGTACTGGATGACTGCCAGCGTTGGCAGCAGTGCAAATGCTGCGAAGAGGCCGAACGCCGGCAACACGAACAGGAACGCCGAAGCCGACGCATAGGAACTTGAGACGCCACGCGTGTGCGCGCTGACAAGGGACATTTGATGGTCCTCGGGTTCAATAATGGGGCTTGGCAAACGCGGAGGCCAGACCTCGAGCCTCCGCTTGCCACCTATGGCTTCAGACCGCCGGGCTTCAGTATGCTGCCATCGACTTTGTCCGCTTGCCAGACCGCCTCGATTTCATCAGCGAATTGCTGCGGTTTCGTCTGGCCAAGGAGAAGCGCTTGGAGTCCATCATAAGTCAGGGTGGTTATGTTGTTGGGCGTAACGGTATCGAGGTAGGCGTAGATCGTGCCATTTGCGCGGTCGCGATCGTTAAGTGCCGCCATGGCCTGGGTAAGTTTGGGAAGATTTGCCTTGGGAAGCGCTTCGGACAGAGGACCGACGGGGGTCGTTCCCGCATTGAGCAGCGTCACGCGGCTGGCTGGGGTAAACAGCAGGTAATTGAGGAAGGCTGCTATCTCATCCTTGTGACTGGAAGTCGCGCTTATGTACCAACCCGATCCAATGCCTTCGGTCGGATACACTTTCTGGGTTGCTTCAAAAGGTGGCACCCGAAAGACACCAAAATCATCGATGCGATCTCCTGCTGTAGCGACACCGGTCTGGATCGCAAACGAACCAGTAAATGTCATCGGGATCTTGCCGGCCCAGAATTTTTCCATGATCTCGGCATATCCGTCGGCCACCGGATTTGGCCCAAAATAGCCTTGTTCGGCCATTTCCTGGAGTCGCGTTGCGGCTTTGACGAATTCCGGCGCATTCCACGCGCCTCCGCCGAACATCACTTTCTGCAAACCGGCCGGCGAAGCATATCGTCCGAAGAGCATCGATTGCCAGTGGGAAATAGGCCACTTGTCGGCTCCGCCGAGCCCAATCGGGGTGTCGTAGTCAGCCTGCTTCAACGTTTTGATCACACCCTGGAAGTCTTTCCAGGTCGACGGTACCTTCAAGCCCAGCTTGTCGAAAATCGCCTTGTTGTAGAACATGGCAGTCGTCTCGACTTCGTTCCCGACAGCCCACAGTTTACCCTCCGATGACGTGACATCGACCACCGACTGGGGGATGAACTTGTCCCATCCATACTGCCTGTAGTAGCCGGTGAGATCAGCAACCAGTCCACCGTCGATGATAGCTGCCGGTTGGCCGGGCCCCGTCCCATAGACGAAGAGTTCCGGTCCCTCGCCGGATGACAATGACGGGATCAGCGCGGGGTTGAAAAGGTCGGAGCTGTTCTTCGTGATGACGAATTTCGTTTCCGGATGCTCAGCGTTGTAGCTGGCCGCCAATTGTTCATAGACAACGGTCTGTCCAGGCTCCCCCACCACCGAAACCTGTATCTCGGATTGAGCAGCCGCAGCTGTGGCAGCCAATATCCCTGCAGCCAAAAATGTTGAAGCTAACCCGACGCTCTTCGGCATCATTTTCGTCTCCTCCCGTGCTGCCGTCCCTAAACTCACTCCGTCAACGGCTCCCTGTTGTAACCGGTTACACTGAGGTTGTAAACGGTTACTTTTCCCGCAGGCCTAACCGCTCATCAGGCCAGACTTGCCATTGGCATGTTGCAATACCGGATGCCTCCGTAGGCTATCCTGCCGGCACGGCATTGGAGGTCTGGAAGTCACGCCAGACCGCACCAGCTTCACTTGACCCAATCGCCGCCTCGACAAACTGTACGCCCTCCAGGCCGTCGAGAGCCGTCGGGAAGGCAAGGCCGGCGGGGGCCGGGTTGCCGTTGCGCGCACTGCGAATTGCCGCGGCGATCTCGCTGTAGATGGCTGCGAACGCCTCCAGATATCCTTCTGGATGCCCTGCAGGAATACGGGTCACACGGGCGGCCGCAGCCCCTGCGGCTCCCCTCGAAATCCGCTGCCGCGGCTCGCCCAACGGTGTGTACCAGAGGTAGTTCGGTTCAAGGTGCCTCCACTCCAGGCCACCTTTGTCACCATAGACCCGTACACTCAGATCGTTCTCGTTGCCGGGCGCAACCTGGGAAGCCCAAAGGGAGCCCCGTGCGCCGCCATTGAACCGCAACAACACCTGCGCATTGTCATCGACAGGCCTGCCTTCGACGAAAGTGGAAAGCTCAGCCAGAATTGCCTCACTCTCGAGCCTGGTGATGAAGCGCAGCAAATTGAAGGCATGCGTTCCAATGTCGGCAATTGAACCGCCCCGACCGGAACGCGCCGGGTCGGTGCGCCATTCAGCCTGTTTGGAGCCTGCGGCCTCCGCCCGTTGGGTGAGCCAATCCTGGAGATACTCGACCTGAACCAGCCGCAACCGGCCGAGGCTGCCAGAAGCGCACATCTCACGCGCCTGCCGGATCATTGGGTAACCAGTATAATTGTAGGTGAGTGCGCAAATCTTGCGGGCATCCCGGGCGATCCGATTTCGGCAGCGGACTGGGAATCCGTCGACAAGGGCTTGTCGCAAATGACATGGATGCCGCGCGTCAAGAAGGCCTTTGCGATGGCGGCATGGGTGTTGTTTGGCGTCACGATGGAAACAGCTTCGATGCCATCGGCGCGCGCAGCCTCGCGTTCCGCCATCGCCTCATAGGAAGAATAGGCGCGCGAAGGATCCATGTTCAGGTCAGAAGCAGAGGCGGCGGCAAGTACCGGATCGGAAGACAGCGCCGCGGCAACGAGATCATAGTGGTCATCGAGGCGTGCAGCAATTCGGTGCACGGGGCCGATAAAGGCCCCTCGTCCACCGCCAACCATGCCAAGCCGGATCCGGTCCATTATAACTCCAAAAATTTGCGATCGTTGGACGGCACAACCGTTGATGCAGAGCTCAGCGGTATCCCGCGCTGCTAGGTCCATGCAGTGACGGACCACGCGCCTCTAGCGGCTCCGGAGCCTCATGCACGGACACGTTCGGCGCGTCGCCGATGTTTTCCCTTGGTGCCCCGACGGGAGCTGCCCATCGCACCGCGTTGCGCAACACCCTGCAGACATTGCCGTCATGGTAAGTCGGGTAGGTCTCATGACCGGGGCGGAAATAGAATATCTTGCCCGCACCACGCTGATAGGTGACTCCGGAGCGAAAGACCTCGCCGCCCTGAAACCAAGAGATGAATACTGTCTCAAGCGGCTCCGGTATGGCGAAAGGTTCGCCATACATTTCTTCCTGCTCGAGCACGAAACACTCTGGCAACCCCGCAGCAATAGGGTGGCTCGGGTTGACCGCCCAAATTCGCTCGCGCTCTCCAGCTTCCCGCCACTTCAGAGAACATGGCGCTCCCATCAGCGTCTTGAACACTCTGGAAAAATGACCCGAATGCAGGACAATCAGTCCCATCCCGGCCCAAACCCGTTTTGTTACATTTTCGACGGCTTGGTCAGACACGACGCCATGCGCCTTGTGCCCCCACCAAACAAGGACGTCAGTTTCTGCCAGGATATCAGCGGAGCAGCCTTGCTCCGAATCCTGCAAGGTGACGGTGCGCGCGACGATGCCGGAGTCCTCCGACAGGGCTTGCGCGATCGTCGAGTGCAGCCCATCGGGATAGATTGACGCCACGACCGCGTTTTCCCGTTCGTGGATATTCTCGCCCCAAACGGTGCATCGAATCGACACCGCTGGGCCTGGCGATTGATTGCTCATAGTCATTTTACCCGTTCAAAAGGCGAATGGCGGAAAAGTCGTCCAGCCGTCTGTAAACGGTTACACAGGCCGTGTAAACGGTTACAGAAGCAAATCTAGCAAGTGAGTCGCACGGGACCGTGAGTGATGCAACGATGCAACCGAGCCGGTTGAGACCAGCCTTGTCGGACCGCACGACCAGAAACTGGCGGCGCCGGCTTGATGAGACTTATGCTTTCATGGCTGGCATCCAGCATAGCAGTTCAATGAAGGATGTCGGAGACGCTCTCCTCTCGTTCGCGGGCCAGTTCGGCACGACCAATATCCTTGCCGGCATTATCCCGCCCCCCAGCGCCTCACGCCGCGAGCAGTTGTCCCATGTGCTGCTGGATCGCTGGCCGGCTGAATGGACGGATCGCTACTTCTCGAATGGCTATCTCTATCGTGATCCGACCATCCGCCTCGTCGCTCAGGGAAGTCGTCCATTTTCGTGGCGTGACCTCGGCAGCCTTGGCGAACTCTGGCCTGGCGCCCGTCGTGTCATGGACGAGGCAGCCGAATTCGGACTGCGTGAAGGTCTGACGTTTTCATTCCTGACCATTGAAAGGCAGAGAGTCGGGCTATCCATTGCCGGTGAAAAACTTGAACTGCCGCCCGGCGAACAGGACGCGTTCCTTCTTGTCGCTGCATATGCTTTTGGAAAAGCAGTAATTCTGGCCGAAGAAAACAGGCAGACAGGGAGCGTCGGCCTTTCACCTCGCCAGAACGACGTCCTGCAATGGGCTTCCTTGGGGTTGTCTGTCGAGGCCATTGCCGATCGCCTCGGGATCAGCAGCCATACCGCCGACAGTCATCTGCGCGCCGCCCGAGAGAGACTGGGCGTACAGAACACCGTGCACGCTGTGGCCGAAGCATTCAGGCTCGGTCTCATAGCCTGACCCCACGGAATCACGTGATGCCCGAACGGAAATGAGGTCGGCAAACTGCAGGTTGACCTCAATCCCGAAGGACAACCGATGCTGCACATCGTGACAAACGAAAATGTCGACCTCTATCGCGAAGAAATGCAACAGGCCTTCCGCCTTCGCCATAAGGTGTTTGTGGAGGAGAGAGGCTGGTCGGAATTACGACGTGAGGACGGTCAGGAGATCGATCGGTTCGACAACGAATACGCCGTTCATATGCTCTTCATTGACGGCGATCATCATGTCATCGGCTATCAGCGTCTGCTGCCGTCGACACGGCCACATCTGCTGTCCGAGGTGCTTTCCTCCCTCTGCGAAGGTGAGCGGCCGGTTGGTCCGAATATCTGGGAGTGGACACGCTACTGCGTCGAGGCCGGCCAACGCGAGCGCGGCCGGATGCTGAGCCCGGTGGCAAATGCGCTGCTTGGTGGCATCGTCGAGTGGGGCCTCCACAACGGTGTGGATACAATCATCATCGAGATGAATCCGCTCTGGCTCCTTCGGCTTGTGCAGTTTCATTTCAGGGTGACGCCCCTCGGGCTGCCTCAGGTAATCAGCGGAGAAGAGGCGGTCGCAGTCACCGCGAAGTTCGACGAGCGTACGCTCGCCAGATTGTACGAAATGCGGAAAGCGACTCCCTAGGGGAAGAGTGATGCGGCGACGCGTCCAGCTCGTTACGCTTGACTGCGCACTTGTCATCGCTGAGGAAGGCAGCTTTCTCGCCGCTTCCCGACGCTTGGGGATCCACCATTCCGCTCTCAGCCGGCGCATCCGTGACCTCGAGCACTCGCTTGGCACCGCGCTTTTCGAACGTCACTCGGGCGGTGTCCGGCCAACCCTGGCCGGCGCGGGGCTCCTGCGCAACCTTCGTCGCGTTCTGGCCGACCTCGACGGGACACTCACCATGGCCAGGACTTCCCGGGGACTACAAGGCGGCAGCCTGGCGACCGGTCTGGAGGCGCCCATGCATGCCAGCGAGATTCTGGATGCAGTTACTGATGTCATTCGAAGCAGGCCGGATGTCAGCCTCCGCCTTGTGGAGACGAAACGCGGCGCTGCGCGCTCACCTTGATCTGGTATTGCGCCGGGCCGTGCTGAACGCCCTGTCCGTCATCATGAACCGGGCCAGCATCGGAGCGACCAGTTTTGCCGGATCGACCACCGTCTGTCCTGTCTCGCGACCCAGCACTTCGGCGTAGGCGACAAGATCGCGATGAACGGCGGCGGGAAGTTCTACCGTGATCTTGACTGGCCGATCATCCGGAATTGCGGAGAGCTTCAGCTTCGTCACGACGGGTCCCTTCCGTACGGCGCCAGCACAAGGTCGCTATTGACGATCACGCGAACCGGAAATCCAGGGCGTATCGTCAGCGTTGGCTGGACATCGAGCTGGCGGCCGACGATCTGCTGGCCAACATTGCTCATCGAATTCTGTGTGCTTTCGCGGATCGCCTTGGCGATGTCGCTCTCCCTGTCACTGGAACCGAGGCTGCTGCCAACGCCCAGCAATGTCGAAAGCGCAGCGGCGCGAAACAGCTGTCCCCAGTGATGATCGACCTCGTCTTCAAGCCCGGAAAATCCCTGAGCGTCCGAACCCTGCTGACGTTCGAGGACAATTGAACTGCCATCGGGCAAGATCAGCCTGTTCCAGACCAGCAGCACGCGTGACTGTCCGAACGCGACCTGGCTGTCGTACTGGCCGATGAGCTTCGCGCCCTGCGGTATCAGGAGGTACGATCCCGTCGGGCTGTCGTAAACATTTTCGGTGACCTGGGCGGTGATCTGACCGGGAAGGTCGGAACGGATCCCGGTGACGAGAGCAGCCGGAATGACCGTGCCAGCCTGCACGACGTAGGGGGAGGCCTTTTCGACGAGACGATCAGGACTGACGGTTCGGCGATCCGGTGCGGTGTTGACGAAGGCCAGTTTGCGATCCTGCATGTTTTGAGCGGTGCCTGGATCGAGCGCCGGGGGTTCGGTTGGGGGTAGCAAGCCCGACATGGTGTCCGCGACGGCATTTCCCGCACCCGTATCCTGCCGCACCCGCTTTCCCCGCGCATTGGTGTCGGTGAAGAGTTTCGCAACCCGCGCGGCCTCGATCTCCGCCAGGCGGCGCCGCTCCTCCGGATCGGCGCGCGGCGCACTCATGTTCGGCACCGCCACCGGCTGTCCACGCTCCTGCGCGCGCAGGATCGGCCGGCCGAGATCGCCGGGCAAAGGCGGGCCGAGTTTTGGCACACCGGAATAGTCCTTTGGCAGGGTTTGGAGCCCGTCGGCAGTGGTGCGGTTTTCAGTGGTGTAGAGTTCTGACGGCTCATCGTTGCCACGCCGCTTGGTGTCGAGCGCCCAGATCAGCGTACCAAGGATCACAGCGCTGGCCACTCCACCAAGACCGATCAGCACCTTGCGCGAAAGGCGCGTGACCCTGGCGGGCTCAGGCCTCAGACGCAGGTCGGCCCTGATGTCCACGTTAGGGGGATTTGCAACGTCGCTCATCGGAACAGCCCCGCGCGGCGCTGCGGTCTTTTCCCGTCAGTGCGCACGATTCTAACACGCTTCTCGCTCGTCTTGTCGCCAAGCCTCAGTTCAGCCGCGGCGAAGAGGCGGTCGACGACATAGTAGTTTTGCCGGGCGCGGTAGTTGACCAGTTCCGAGCTGCCCGATGGGCCGACGACGAAGAGCGGCGGCATCTCACCCTGACCGATACCGGACGGAAACTCGATGTAGACTTTTGCGCCGTCGTCGAAGGCGCGCAGCGGTTTCCACGGTGCCGCGTCGCCCTCGATGCGGTAACGAAAGTTGAGGTTCTGGATGTCGATGCCGGAAGCGACCGGCTGGGCTGCTGAAGCCTGCGCGTTCTGGCGCCGCAGCGCTATCAACTGATCCTGCGGATACTGCCACGACACAGAGGCCATGTAGGTCTTTTCGGTCGATCGCAGCTCGAGATGATAGGTGCGACGATCGCTGTTGATGACGAGATTGGTCTGGAGATCTGTCCGTGTCGGTTTGACGAGGATGTGGACCTGAAGTCGGTCCCCTGCCCCGCTCTGCGTATCGCCGATGATCCAGCGCACTGTATCGCCGGCGGCGACGGGCCCAGAGCCGACAAGTTGCTCGCCCGGCTGCAGCGCGATGTCGGTGACCTGGCCGGGTGCAGCATAGATCTGATAGAGAGCGCCTTCGCTCCAGGGATAAAGCTGGATCGCGTTGATAAAACCGTCGCGGACGGGCTGCATTCGTGCGGCCTCGTTCGCCTGGTTGATCCGCTGTTTCGGATCGGTCGGCTCCAGCTTGGCCTTCCTGGTCTCGACCGGCTTTAGCTGACCGGGCAGCGGAAGCGGTTTCGGCAGCTCCACCACTTTCACCGCTCCAGGCGGATCGAGCTTCTGCACGACAGGCATCGCATCGTCGTAGTTGATCTCCGGCGGGATGTATTTTCTCGAGGCGCAGCCGGCGAGCGCCGTCGCCGACAGCAGTGCCAGGACAAGCACCCGCGCCTTGGTCATGTTGCGGGTAGCATGTCCCCTTGCTTTTCCTGCTTGTATCGCGCGCTTCATGAAAGCTCCTTCGACCAGTTGATGGCGTTGATGTAGACGCCGAGCGGATTGGCCTTCAGGCGCTCGACATCGCGGGGTTGTTGAATGACGATGGTGAGGATGGCGGTCCAGCGCTCGGTGCTGGCCAGGCTGCCGTTCTCGTAGCGGCGCTCGATCCAGGCGACACGAAACGAGTCCGGCGAAGCACGGATGACGCTTGAGACCTCGACCGCGATTTGGATTTTGCCGACCTTGGCAAAAGGGTCGTTCAGGCGGGCATAGCCGTTCAGCGAGACGGCGCCGAGGTCGGTCGTGTAGTCGTAGGCACGCAGCCAGTTCTGGCGGACAATGACGGGATCGTCCGGGATGCTTCTCACCTGTTCGATGAAGCGGGCGAGATGCCATGCGATCTGCGGATCAGTCGGCCGATAGTTGGCGATAGCTGAAGCGACCACTTGCGCCTCGCCGAGCTTGTCGACCTGCACGACCCAGGGCACGATCGTGCCACGCGTCGACTGCCAGATCAGCGCGGCTGCGAAACCGCTTGCCAAAACCAGCCCGCCGAAGGCCATCAGCCGCCAGTTTTTCGCTTGCACGCGAGCCGCGCCGATGCGCTCATCCCAGACTTGCGCAGCACGTTGGTACGGCGTCTCCGGTTGAGACGTCGTTCCGTAACGAACGGAAGGTCGTTTGAAGAGGTTCATCGGCGGTCGTCCTGATTGAGGGAAACATTCATCGAGCCGCCGCCGTGATCGCCGGACCGGACGGAATGCGCGGCCATGCCCGCGCCATGGCTCATGGCCTGGCCGCGCTTCATGCGGTTGGCCCATGCGGGCGGCGATCCGGCGCCGGTTTCAGTTGTCGACGCACGCCCTGAAGCAGCAGCAGCTGCTGGCTGCTCCCCACCCGTCGCGGTCCATGCAGCCGAGCGGCCAGCCTGCTGGCTGGAAGACAGGGCTGAAGCCGCGCGCGACAGTGCCTGCTTCACCGGCTGAACGGCAGCGCCGGCACCAGCCTTGGCGACACCAGCCATGCCGGCGGCGATCGAGCCTGCGCCGCTCTGTGCGGATGTTGCAGCAGCGAGACCGTAAGCTGTCGCGGTGCTGCCGGCCAAATGCGCGCCGCCACGTGCAGCGGCCGCCGACATCCGCCCACCTACACTGAGCGCACTTGCGCCGCCGCTCAATCCGGCGCGGGCGCCCATGGCTCCAGCGGCACCAAGGCCGGCGGCAGCGAGGCTGGTGCCCACAGCAGCACCCGCGCCAAGCTGCGGTGCGCCGGAAACAAGACCCGCCGCGATGCCGGGACCGAAGATCGAAAGCCCCATCAGCGAAAGAGCACCGAGCACAAGTGACAGCGCATCCGTGATCGTCGGCTGTTCCGCGCCAAAACCTTGGGTGAATTCGCCGAAAAGGCCTGAGCCAATGCCGACGATCACTGCGAGGACAAGTATCTTCACGCCGGATGCGACGATGTTGCCGAGGACTTTCTCGGCGAGGAAGGCGGTCCGATTGAAGAGCGCGAAGGGGATCAGCACGAAGCCGGCAAGCGTCGTCAGCTTGAATTCAATCAACGTGACGAAGATCTGCACGGCCAGAATGAAAAAAGCGATCAACACGATCGCCCAGGCGATCATCAGCACGGCGATCTGAACAAAATTCTCGAAGAAGGAGACATAGCCCATCAATTGGCTGGCGGCCTTAAGGATCGGATTGCCTGCGTCGATACCGACCTGCGCGACGCGTCCCGGCTGCAGGAGTGCAGAACCGGAAAGTACTGATCCTCCAGCCTTCAGCCCAAGCCCTGAAAAACTCTCGAATACGATGCCGGCGAGACGATTGAAGTTGCCGATGATGAAGGCGAATAAGCCGATGTAGAGCGTCTTCTTTACCAACCGGTGCAGCACGTCCTCATCCGCGCCCCAGGCCCAGAACAGACCGGCGAGCGTTATGTCGATGACGATCAGCGTCGAAGTGAGAAAAGCGACTTCTCCGCCAAGAAGGCCGAACCCGGAATCGATGTAGCGGGTAAACGTCTCGAGGAAACGGTCGATAACGCCGGTGTCGTTCATGGCGCCACCGTGTTCGGGCGGCGTTGATCTTGCTCACCCAGGGGCATCGACGGCTGAAGGCGCAGGAGCCGGCTTTGGTCCTTCTCGACTGACGGAACTGCGTACGACGTTGCAGGCTGTGCCGGCCGAAGGAAACGCCGGCGGTTTTCCGCCCAGGCCTTCCTGCAGGCTTCGTCGGCGACAGCGGCCATGCCGATGTTCCGGCAACGCGCAAGTTCGACTGCTGCCGGCTCGCCGCCCGGAAGTGCGAAGCGCGGGGAGGACGCGTCCTGCGAGCCGTCGCCGCGCAACGCCATGAAGGCGGCGGTCATGGCGGCGCCAAGGGCGAGAACGGCTGTCATCCGGGCGGCGATCTTGAGATCCATGGTGACCAGCCTCAGTCGTGGAACATCTTCACGGATGACGGGCTGTAGCCGCTACCCGCCATGAACCGGCCGAACTGTTCTCGTGCTTGCTCCTGCGCGGCCGCCTTCCTCGCCTGCTCCAGCGCGTTGGCGCGGCCTTGTGCTGCCATCATCGCGGTGAGGTCGGCGACCTGTTTTGCCTGCACTGCGAGAAGCTGGTTGCCGGCCTGCGTCGCCTGAAGCACGCCGATGGCCGACTGGCTGGCGCCGACCAGCGTGCTCGTCTGTTCCTGTGTCCCCTCGATGTTGTCCACGGCAACGGCACCCGCCTTCAGCGAGTGCTCGAAGGCCGAAACCGATGTCTGCCAGCGTTCACGCGCGCCATCGACAAGCTGCTGGCTGGAGAGCTCCGAACCAAAACTCTCGTAGGTCGAGGTGAACTGGCTCTCGATGTCCTGGACGCTGTAGGCGAGTTTGTCCGCCTCGCCGAGCAGGCTCTTCATCTCGGAAAAATTGCCTTCGATCTGGCCAAGCAGCGATGTCGGTAGCGAGCTGAGGTTTTTCGCCTGGTTGATCAGCATCTGCGCTTCGTTCTGCAGCGAAGTGATCTGGTTCTGGATCTGCTCCAGGGCGCGAGCGGCCTGGAGAAGGTTCTGGCTGTAGTTGGTGGGATCAAAGACGATGAACGCCGACGCCGGCGCCGATGACAGCGCGATCGCGACGGTGATAACACTTGCTGCCGTCATGTGTCGAAAACGAAGATTGTTGCGAACAGAATTCATGATGGAATCTCCTTTGCGGATCGGTCGATGACATTGGTGAGATCGGGAACCAGGTCGGCGGCCCAGCCGAGACCGCGGTCGGTGAGCCAGGCCTCGAGGAAATGCTCTCGGCCGGCCTCAGTGATGATCCGATCAATGGCCGCCTGGTCGGACTTGGACGATGCGGCGCACAGCGCGAGCGCGATCGGACCGAGGCCCAGTTCGAACAGCCGGTTGCCGCGCCGCGACTGGCAGTAATAGTCACGCTTAGGCGTCGCCCGAGCGACGATCTCGATCTGGCGATCGTTGAGACCGAAGCGCCGGTAGATCTGGGTGATCTGCGGCTCGATCGCCCTCTCGTTAGGAAGGAACAGTCGCGTCGGACAGCTCTCGACGATGGCGGGCGCGATCCTGCTGCCGTCGATGTCGGAGAGCGATTGCGTAGCAAAGATGACGGAAGCGTTCTTCTTGCGAAGGGTTTTCAGCCATTCTCGGAGCTGATCGGCGAAGCCGCCATCGTCGAGCGCCAGCCAACCCTCATCGATGATCAGCAGCGTTGGCCGCCCGTCCATCCGCTGCTCAATCCGATGGAAGAGATAGGCAAGCACGGCGGGCGCCGCACCAGTACCGATCAGGCCTTCGGTCTCGAATGCCTGGACGGAAGCATCACCAAGACGCTCCTGCTCTGCGTCAAGCAGCCGGCCATAGGGACCGCCGATACAGTAAGGCCGGAGTGTCTGCTTCAGTGGCGAAGATTGCAGCAGGACCGACAGGCCGGTCAGCGTCCGTTCCTGAACCGGCGCGCTGGCCAGCGAGGTCAGCGCCGACCACAAATGTTCTTTCACCTCCGGCGTGACGGGAACGCCTTCTCGCACAAGAATATCGACGAGCCAGTCGGCCGCCCATGCACGCTCAGGTGTATGATGGATGCGGCCAAGCGGCTGTAGTAAAACGGCGTCGACGTCATCCGACAGGTCCGCCAAGGTGAGCAGAGCGAGCGGATCGTCCGGCCCTTGCCCGCTCGACGCATTGCCGCCGAGATTGTGCCAGTCGCCATCCATGGCGAGCATGGCAGCGCGGATCGAGCCGCCGAAGTCGAACGCAAAGATCTGGTTGTTCTCATAGCGACGGAACTGCAGAGCCATCATCGCCAACAGGACTGACTTGCCGGCGCCGGTCGGGCCAATGACGAGGGTGTGGCCGACATCGCCCACATGCAGGCTGAACCGGAATGGCGTCGCCCCTTCCGTCCGGGCGAAGAACAGTGGCGGGGCGCCAAAATGCTCGTCCTCGACAGGTCCCGCCCAGACCGCCGAAAGCGGGATCATGTGGGCGAGGTTCAGTGTCGACAGCGGCGGCTGGCGGACGTTCGCATATACGTGGCCAGGGATGCTGCCGAGCCATGCTTCAATGGCGTTGACGCCCTCGACGATTGCTGTGAAGTCCCTGCCCTGGATGATTTTTTCCACCAGCCGAAGCTTCTCGTCGGCGATTGACGGATCGGCATCCCACACCGTCACCGTTGCGGTGACATAGGCCTGGCCGATCTGGTCGGAGCCGAGGTCCTGAAGGGCGGCGTCAGCATCGGCCGCCTTGTTGGCGGCGTCGGTGTCCAAAAGAACGGATGCCTCGTTGGTCATCACCTCCTTGAGGATGGCGGCGACCGACTTGCGCTTGGCGAACCATTGCCGCCGGATCCTCGTCAGCAGGCGCCTGGCGTCTGTCTTGTCGAGCATGATCGCCCGCGTCGACCAGCGATAGGGGAAGGCAAGCCGATTGAGATCGTCGAGGATCCCCGGAAAGGTTGTCGTCGGGAACCCAATGATGGTGAGGGTCCGCAGATGGAAGTCGCCGAGCCTCGGTTCCAATCCACCCGCAAGCGGCTGATCGACCAATAGCGCATCGAGATGCATCGGCGTCTCAGGCACGCGGACCCGATGCCGCTTCGTGGAAATGCAGGAATGCAGGTAGGTCAGAGTCTCGGCGTCGTCGAGCCATGCTGCTTCGGGAACAAAACCTTCGACCAAGTTCAACACCCGGTCGGTGCGGTCCACAAAACCCTTCAGGAGTTCCCACGGATCGACGCCGCTCTTCTCCCGACCTTCGTACAGCCAGCTCTCGATGCGAGAAGCTTCCTCGGCCGGCGGCGTCCAAGCGAAGGTGAGAAAGTAGCTGCTCTCGAACAGCTCCCCGTTCGGCCGGCGACCGCCCCACGGGGACGATTCCTGGTCGACCTTACCCTCGAACTGTTCTCGACGTTCGAGATCGAGCAGTGCCGACGCGCTGTCGGGGAAGAGACCTTCTGGATAGTGCTGCGCGGCAAGCCGAACGGCTTCGACGAAGATCGCCCAGCCGGAGCCGAGACGGCGCAACGCGCTGTTCAGCCGCGCCGTCGTGCCGACCAGTTCCGCCGGCGTCGCACTGTCGAGATCGGGACCGCGAAAGCGGGCAGTCCTCTGGAAGGAGCCGTCTTTGTTCAATACAACGCCCGGCGCGACCAGCGCAGCCCAGGGCAGATAGTCGGCGAGGTTCGATGAGCGTTTGCGGTATTCGGCGAGGTTCATCATGGGCAAAGCCTCTCAGCAGCCAAAATGTGCGGGATAGCGCAGGTGGCGACGAACCACGTCGATGAACTGCGCATCGCGCTTGGCTGCCCAGGCAGCCGCGAAATGGCCAATCGCCCAGATTACGAGACCTGCGATCCAGAGGCGGAGGCCAAGCCCAACCGCACCGGCCAGCGTGCCGTTGGCGATGGCGACCGCGCGTGGCGCGCCACCGAGCAGGATCGGTTCGGTAAGTGCGCGATGCACCGGCGCGAAGAAGCCGCGGATGTCTTCGTCTTCCAGCAGGGAGCCCGCCATCAGATCAGCGCCCCGCCGCCGAAGGAGAAGAACGACAGAAAGAACGAGCTCGCCGCGAAGGCGATCGACAGTCCGAACACGATCTGGATCAGCCGGCGGAATCCGCCCGACGTGTCGCCGAACGCAAGCGACAACCCGGTGACGATGATAATGATCACCGCCACGATCTTGGCGACCGGTCCCTCGACAGATTCGAGGATTTGTTGAAGCGGCTGCTCCCACGGCATGGAAGAACCTGCCGCGTGAGCGGGCGCGATCATCATGGCCGCGACCGCAGCAGTCGCCGTGGCCAGCGGGGGCACCGCACCGAGTTTGTGGATGGATGACGAAGTGAAGCGGATCAGATTCATTCTGGAACTCCATGGAGAACTGGGGATTCGCGATTGGTGTCGTGCTTGGCCTCGATCATGCGATAGTCGCCGCTGGCAGGATCGAGCCCGTCAACGAGCGCAATCTCGACAAGGCGGCGGGCCGAACCGCGGCCAGCGAGGACCGCGATGAGGTCGATGGTCTCTGCAATCAGCGCGCGTGGGACTGTGACGACGGCCTCCTGCACGAGCTGCTCAAGTCGACGCAGCGTGCCGAGGGTTGTGCTGGCGTGAATTGTGCCGATGCCACCTGGATGACCGGTGCCCCAGGCCTTCAGGAGATCGAGGGCCTCCGCGCCGCGCACCTCGCCGATCGGGATACGATCGGGACGCAGGCGAAGGGACGACTTCACCAGATCGGAGAGCGAGGCGACGCCGTCCTTGGTGCGGAGCGCCACGAGGTTCGGGGCGGCGCATTGCAGCTCGCGCGTGTCCTCGATGAGCACGACGCGATCGGCGGTTTTGGCGACCTCCGCCAGCAGTGCATTGACCAGCGTGGTCTTGCCCGTCGACGTACCGCCGGCAACCAGCACGTTCTTTCGCTTTTCGACGGCAAGCCGCAGCACTTCGGCCTGGCTGTCAGTCATGATGCCGGAGGCGACATAATCTCCAAGCGTGAACACGGCGACGGCGGGCTTACGGATGGCGAAGGTCGGTGCGGCGACAACAGGTGGCAACAGACCCTCGAACCGTTCGCCCGTTTCCGGCAGTTCGGCCGATACACGAGGGCGCCCCGCATGCACCTCCGCACCGACATGGTGCGCGACCAGCCGGACGATCCGCTCGCCATCGGCCGGGATCAGGATTTCATCGGTAGCGACAAGCCCTTCCTTCAACCGGTCGACCCACAGGCGCCCGTCCGGGTTGAGCATCACCTCGACGATATCAGGGTCTTCAAGAAAGCCGGCAATGGCTGGACCAAGCGCCGTGCGCAGCATGCGCGCGCCGCGGGACACCGCTTCCCTGCCGGGATGATGATTGGTTGCCACGATGATCCCCATTCCTCGCGGCGAGTTGGTCCGTGCCGCTGTCGGGGATGATTAGAAGAGGCAGAAATATCAGCCTTGCAACAAGCAAAACCGGCGATCGTGATGCGACGTGCAGAGACTTGCAAAATGCGGTGCGGCTGAAATGGCGAGCTCGGCTCAGGCCTAACCCGGAGGCAAGTCATCCGCGTCGCCTGGCAATGCCGCAGGCACGTCCTCGGCGATTTCCTGCCGGAGCTTCGGTCCTTTGCTCAGCCTGCGACCGAGTGCGTCGACAAAACCATCATAGCGCTGCAGGCCCTTCGCGCGAGCTTCGGCCTGGGCGGATTCCGGCAAAGCCGGAGTCGAGGTGAGCCAGAAGCGGACGAATAGCGCCAGCGTCTCGATGGCGATGCCGACGTCGCGCTCGACGCGCTGCACGCGCCGGTCGATCTGGTCTAGGCGTCGGGTGATCGCCGCTTCCTTTCGCTCGTCGGCGTCCGGCGAAAGCAAGGAGGCGATTGCAGCCTCGGCGATCAGCGACAGTGAGACGTCCCGCCGTGCGGCGTAGTCGGCGAGCGCGTTCATCACGTCTGGATCGAGATAGGCCGAGAGCCGTTTCTTCTTCGGGTTCTTCACAACTGAATGCCGTCATTGGGATCAAGGGCGGCCTGCCGTGCGGCGCGCCGCATGACCTGGTCGACCGAGCGCCGACGGACAGCGTCGTCGTCAGGTTCGTCCCGGTCAAGGTCGAACTCATCGTCGTGCTGTGTTGTTCGCTCCGGCGCGATGTCCTCGTGTTCGGGAATCTCGGGCTGGCGGCGTATGCCGCCATTTGCCGGATCCTCGTCCTGTAGACCCATGGAGGGCTTCGGTTGCTGAGGATTGTCTTCCGACGCCGGAAGGACTGTTGTGCCGGTCCAGTCGTCGGGTTGCGACATTCCCTGGGCCGTTTCTGGCTTCCCCTGGGCCGTTTCTGGCTTCGGTGGCGGCAGCACACGCTCGGCAAGGCGCGGATCGGCAAAGTACCGCGCCTTCTTCGCCCGGATCGGGAACAGGCCTGACACCATGATGATGGCATCGGTCGGCGGAAGTTGCATGATCTCGCCCGGAGTCATCAGGGCGCGCGCCGTCTCCTGCCGCGACACCATTAGATGCCCGAGCCATGGCGACAACCTGTGCCCGGCATAGTTCTTCATGGCTCGCATCTCGGTTCCTGTTCCCAGCGAGTCCGACACGCGCTTGGCCGTCCGTTCGTCATTGGTGGCAAAGCTCACCCGCACATGACAATTATCGAGGATGGAATTGTTCGGCCCATAGGCCTTTTCGATCTGGTTGAGCGACTGCGCGATCAGAAAGCTCTTGATGCCGTAGCCCGCCATGAATGCCAGCGCGCTTTCGAAAAAATCGAGACGGCCGAGCGCCGGGAACTCGTCGAGCATCATCAGCAGGCGCTGGCGATGATCCTTCGCATGGAGATCTTCCGTCAATCTGCGGCCGATCTGGTTGAGCACGAGGCGGATGAGCGGTTTTGTGCGACTGATGTCTGACGGCGGCACGACCAGATAGAGTGTCGTTGGCCGCACGCCCTCGACCAAGTCGGTTATGCGCCAATCGCAACGAGACGTCACCTTGGCCACAACCGGATCGCGGTAGACACCCAAAAAGCTCATGGCGGTCGAGAGTACCCCGGACCGCTCATTCTCCGACTTATTGAGCAGCTCCCGCGCAGCCGATGCCACGACCGGATGCGGGCCGCCCTCGCCAAGATGCCGCGTCAGCATCATGGTGCGTAGCGTCGTTTCGATCGGTCGTTGCGGATCGGAGAGGAAGTTCGCAACGCCGGCGAGCGTCTTGTCCTTCTCTGCATAGAGAACATGCAGGATGGCGCCGACCAGGAGTGCGTGACTGGTCTTTTCCCAATGGTTCCGACGTTCCAACGACCCCTCGGGATCAACGAGCACGTCGGCCACGTTCTGCACATCTCGCACTTCCCATTCGCCTCGCCGGACTTCCAGCAGGGGATTGTAGGCAGCCGATGCGGGATTGGTCGGATCGAACAGCAGCGCGCGGCCAAAGCGCGACCGCCATCCGGCCGTCAGTTCCCAGTTCTCACCCTTGATGTCGTGGACGATCGCCGAGCCCGGCCAGGTCAGCAGGGACGGCACGACGAGGCCGACACCCTTGCCGCTTCGTGTCGGCGCGAAGCACAGAACGTGTTCAGGACCGTCGTGACGGAGATAGTCGAGGTCGAGTTTTCCAAGCACAACGCCATCCGGACCGACCATGCCCTCGGCTTGGATCTCCTTGCGCGTCGCCCAGCGTGCCGAACCATAGGTGGCTGCGTTCTCCGCCTCCCGTGCCCGCCACACCGACATCCCGATGGCCACAGCGATCGGAATGAAGCTGCCACTCACCGCGATCAGCGCACCCTCCAGGAAAATCTCTGGCGCATAGGCGTCGTAGAAAAACCACCACCAGAAAAATGCGGGGGGCGGATAGACGGACAGGCCGGCAAGCTCGAACCACGGCAAGCCCAACTGCGGCTGGAAGCCGAGCCGCCATGCGGTCCACTGTGTCGCGCACCATGTCGTGGCGAGCACGATCAGAAGGACGGTGAGGACTTGACCCCACAATATCTTGGTCGCCGGCACTTCTCTTCTCCGAGACTGATCAATCCGGAGCAGATAGAGAATGTCGCGTTTCCGGATATGCAAGAACTAAGGGCCGGTTGGGACAACACGGCGTAGCCAGACTTGGAGAGACTTGTTGGATGCGGTGCTGGGGTTTTTGCGGAGCCAAATCCGCGTTGGGAAATAGGTGCAAGTTCAAAGTTTGACAGAAAATAGACATTCGCATCGCGGCATAAGAGCATCCGCACTGGGTCGGAGGCAGGCTCTCCTGAATTTATCCAGAAGGCCTGAACGCAATCAGCCCAAGCTAGGCCGATTTCGATTGGGTGGTTCGAGCGAGACTCCGCGCCAACGCCTCTCCGTCGACTTGGTTGTGTTTACCGGACAAACGGCCGGCGGTCTCCGCATCGCCCGACAGTATTGCCTCGACGATGGGCTGATGGATAGGGATCATGTCGGCGAAAAGGTCGACATGCATGGATTCGGTCAGCGCCATGAACAGCCGTATCTGCGCCTCGAGAAGTCCGTACGTCTGGATCAGGCGCTTGTGCTTGGACATGTCTACGACAAGCCTGTGGAAGGACAGGTCGAGCGTCATGCAGGCTGCCCGGTCACGCTTTTTCACAGCGGCCTGCATTTCCGTCATGAGCTTTCGCAGCGCATCTTTTTCCGCCTTGGTGGCATTGTGGGCGGCCAGGCTGGCTCCCAGCGCCTCCAGAGCATCTCGCAACGTGCACAGTTCCAACGCGTCGTTGGGGTCCATGGCAGAGACAAATATCCCCCTGCGTGGCCTCAACTCTACAAGCCCTTCGCCTTGCAGATGTCTTAGCGCCGATCGGATCGTGCCGTTGCTCACCTCGAACTCGCGTGCGAAATCGGCTTCGACCAGATGTGCACCCGCGCTGAGCAGGCCACTCAGGATTTTCTCGCGAATGCCGTCGGCGACGACAACGTCCAGCCCCGGCCGATCTGCCGCGATTGTGCGAACCATGATGCCCTTTTTCAATATTGCTGATTATGAATAATCAATGATACGGGCACAGGCAAGGCCGGTTGGCCCCGTCGCCGCGATCGATCGTTCAGTTCACACCCATCAGTTCGGGCAGCCATAAAACGGTCTGCGGCACATAGGTGATGACGCCGAGAACCACCAGCATGATGCCGATCATCGGCAGGCTCTCCCAGACCACCTCCTTCATCGGAGCCCGCGAAATGGCCTGGGTGATGAGCAGGTTGAGGCCGATCGGCGGATGGATGAGACCGATCATCAGATTGAGAACCACGACGAGCCCGAAATGGGTGGGATCGACGCCGAAGCTGAGAGCGGCAGGCAGGAAAATCGGCACCAGTATGATCGTCGCCGGGGTCGAGTCCAGGAAGATACCCGCGATCAGGAAAACCACGTTGACGATGAGCAAGAATTCGATCGGCCCGAGCTTGCTGTCATGCAATGCCGACTGGATGTCTTTTGGAATTCCATGGATGACGATCAGATAGGCAACAAATGAACTCACGCCAACGACCAGCATGATGTTGGCAGTCTGCAGGGCAGCATCGGTGAGCATCCCCGGCAGCTGCCGCCATTTGAACTCGCGGTGGATCACCCAACCGACGAAGATGGCGTAGAACACCAGAACCGCGCCGAGTTCGGTGACCGTGAACAAGCCGCCCTTGGCGCCCACCATCAGCAAGATCGGCATGCTCAAAGCCCAGGCGCTGACGCGAAGCTTGGAACCCAGTTCCGACCAAGCCATGCTGCCGCGCGACGACAGGTTCTGACGGCGGGCCACATAGAGAACGTAAGCCGTCAGCACCGCGGCAATGATCAGGCCGGGAATATAGGCCGCGACGAAAAGACGGGTGATCGAGACCTGGGCTATCACCCCGTAGATGACCAAGGGAATGCTGGGCGGGATGATGGGACCGATGATCGCAGCACCTGCCGTGAACGCGGCCGCGAAGGCGCCGGAATAGCCCTCCTTCTTCATTTCCGGAATGAGCAAAGCCCCGCTCGCGGCGGCGTCGGCGACAGCCGACCCGGATATTCCCGCGAGAAAGACGTTGGTTCCGACGTTGACGATGCCGGAACTGCCACGCACCCTGCCGAGCGCACCGGCGAACAGGTCTATGACCCGGGTGGTGACGCCGCCACTGTTCATCACCGACGCCGCCAGGATGAAAAACGGGATCGCCAGCAGGGGAAACGAATCCATGCCGTTGACCACCTTCTGGGCGAACAGGAAGCCGGGCATGCCCCAGATTTGGATGACGACGAGCGCTGCGAGCGCCATGGCAATGGCGATCGGGACCGCGAACATGGTCAGCGCGAAAAATACGATCGAAAGCGTTGCGAGCATTACCATTGTCACAATCCCTTGTGAGCGTAAGCGACGGAATCGTCGACTTCTTCGATGGCGGCAGCGCCGCAAACCAGGCGTTCGATGATGAAGAACAGACCGCAAACGCTGAACACGATGGGCGGCATGTAGAACCACCGGTACGAAAGGCCGGTGGCCGGTGCTATCTTGAGTTTCACGACATCGATGAGCTGCGCGGCGTAGATGGCGAACGCCACCAGGAGTATGGCGGTGAGAATGTCGATGCCGATGCCGAGACTATTCGAAAGCCGCCCGCTCAGCCGGCCATGCATGAAATCAATGACGATCAACTTGCGCTGACTGACCAGGACAGCGGCGCCGATGAACACCAGCCAGATGAGAAGTATCCTGCACAGTTCGGCCAACTCGAAGGTCGAACTGTGGGTGATGTAGCGGGCGAGGACCTGGACAAAGACGAGTACGATAATGACGCCGAGAAGCGCAGCCAGCGCGTGGCACAACACCGATCTCAAAACGTCGCCGAGCCGGCGCAACATGTTCGACATGATTTCCTCCGATGGACGGTGCCCGCCCGATGAAGGGCGGGCATTGATCGCTCATTGAACAGCGCGGATCTTGTCGATGATCGGCTGAAGGTTCGCATCGAACTTCGCCGTTTTGGCTCGTTCGGCGAACTCATCGAGGTTTGGTATGTGCACGACCACGCCCGAAGCCTTCAACTCAGTGATGATCTTGTCGGTGTTCTCCCTGGTGTATTCGCGATACCAGTCGGCACCAGCGTCAGCAGCCTTGCCGACCGCCGCCTTGGTCGGAGCATCCAATTTCTGGTACCAGGGCTCACCGCAGATGAAGCCCATCGTTTCGGCCATGTGGTTGGTCATAACCAGATGCTTGGCCACTTCGTAGAAACGATGGTCCTTGATCGCCACCAGAGGCTGTTCGAGCCCGTCGACGACGCCTTGTTGCAGCGCTGCATAGGCTTCCTCGAACGCAACGGACGTCGGGCTGACGCCAAGCGCCTGGATGGAGGTCACATAGGCAGGGATTCCAGGCACACGGATTTTCATGCCTTGCAGGTCGGCAAGGCTGTCTACCGGCTTCTTGACCAGGAACTGGCGGAAACCGCGAAATCCTGGTCCCAGCACCCGAAAGCCGGCCTCGTTCGCGATCGTGTCCAGGATCTCCTGTCCGACGGGACCACGCCAGATGCGGAAGAAATGGTCCTCGTCGCGGTAAAGATAGGCCACGCCTTCGATGTTGGATGCCGGAGCAAAGTCGCCAAGGTCGCCGACGCTTTCATAGAGACATTCAAGCACGCCGCCCTGCACCTGCTCGACCATCTCGCTCCAGGTTCCGAGCTGCGATGCCGGAAAGAGTTCGACGGTGACATCTTTCCCGAGCGCCGCCTCAACCTGCTGCTTGAACAACTCGATGACTTTCGTATCGGGCGAGTCCGAGGTTCCGGTACCGCCGACGCGGATATGGAGTTCTGCATTGGCGCAGGCGATGCCCGCCGTCGAAATGAGATAGGCGGCTATGAGAGTCTTGAGAATTGCTTTCATCATGGTTCCCCTTTGGTTTCTTGTTTCCGGCAAGCGGTTTATCCGTGCGCCGGCCTGCACTGCATAACATTTCTCAATGCGAAATCAGGTCACTCAAGGCCGCACGAAGTCTTGTTCCGGGCGCCAGACCAAGCGCGCGAGCGGCCGCGTTGACATAGGAAATGACGCCATTGTCCCACATGTCCTGGGAGTCGCCGATGCGCGCACTCATATGGGCGACGGCGCCTGCCGGAATGCCCCTGGCCTGCAGCATGTCGAGCGCGACGATGCCCGCGTTTTCCTTGCCGACGCCGGCATCGTTGAAAAACACGCCGCCAAGCGGCACGGCCAGGGCGAATTCTCCGGA
Organism: Mesorhizobium sp. M0514; assembly: GCF_040321145.1. NCBI lineage: Bacteria > Pseudomonadati > Pseudomonadota > Alphaproteobacteria > Hyphomicrobiales > Phyllobacteriaceae > Mesorhizobium > Mesorhizobium sp. M0514. The sequence continues at coordinate 16,724 of NZ_JAMYQZ010000020.1, read as the reverse complement.
ACTGGCCCCGCCATGGGAGGCGGACACGACAATGGCGCCCTCATCTTCCGGAGTCACCTTGGTGATCGAATCCATGACGATGACCCGACCGCCAACGCCGCTTCCGATCTCGTTCTTCAGCATCAGACATCTCCCTTGGGTTGAGGTGGTTTCTCGCGAAAGGCGTCAGGCATTGCGGTCAGCACGTCGTCCAGCGCGTCGACGATCTGATCGATTTCCGATTCCTTGATCGTGAAGGGCGGGCTGATCTGGATGTGATCGCCACCACGTCCGAAATTGACGCCCGGCACACCGGGGTTGATGATGACGTTGCGTTTGCGCATCTCCGATGCCAGCATCGCCGTGAAGCCGGCATCTTCCGGGAAGGGCGCGCGCGAACTGCGGTCCGCCACGAACTCCAGGCCGGCAAAGAGGCCGCGACCTCGGACCTCGCCGATGCAGGGATGGCGCTGCTGCAGAGCGTCCAGACGCGAGAAAAGATATCGGCCGATGATCCCCGGGCGCGCGAACAACTGCTCGTTCGTCATGATCTCGAAGACCTTCTGGCCGATGAAACAGGAGGCGGCGTGTCCGCTGTAGGTGAAGCCGTGGACGAAGCGGCGTTTTCCCGAGCGGAAGAATTCGGTGATCTTGTCGTTGACGATCACTGCGCCCAGCGGCGCATAGCCGCTGGCGATTGCCTTGCCGGCGGTGATCATGTCCGGCAGCACGCCCCATTGCTCGATGGCGAAAGGGGTGCCGGTTCTGCCGTAGCCGGTCAGGACCTCGTCGGCGACGAACAGCACGCCATAGCGGTCACAGATTTCGCGGATGCGCCTGTAGTAGTCAGCACGGGGCACCACACCCGAACACGTCGTTCCGATGATCGGCTCGGCGAAGAAGGCCGAGATCGTTTCCGGCCCTTCGAGGTTGATCGTTTTCTCGAGCTCATCGGCACAATCGAGCGAACACCCGCTTTTGTCGGCGCAGTATGCGCAACGATATTCGTAGGGCGGCGCGATATGAACGACCGGCAGCATGTACGGGTCATACGGCTTGCGCCAACTGGTTCGACCTGACATCGCCAACGTAGCGAGGGTAACGCCATGGTAGCTCTGCCACCGCGTGATGATCTTGTGGCGTCGTGGTTCGCCCCGCTCCAGGTGATATTGGCGGGCGAGCTTGACCGCGGTCTCGTTGGCCTCCGAGCCCCCCGAGACGAAATACACAGAAGCCATGCCTTTCGGCGCGACTGAGAGCACTGACGCCGAGAGCTGCTCCTGCCAGGGATGCGTGAACCCCGCAGTATAGACGAAGGTGACGCTGTCGCCCGCCTCGGCAAGAGCTCGAGCGATCTCGGTTCGCCCATGGCCGATGCCGACGACCCCGGCGCTGCCCATCGCGTCAAGGTAAACCCGGCCGTCGTCGCCATGGAGGAACACGCCCTCGCCGCGCGATATCCGTATCGGCGCGACCGAGTAGTCCCTGGAGAATACGGTCATGGCCGCTCCCTGGTTGCGTTTTGAGATGCATCTGGGCCGATTGCCCAAGTCATCTTCAAATGAAGCGAGAGGCCGCCCTTGTCAATAGAAAATAATTAATTATTATGTATTATGGCTGTGGAATTGGGAGATCGATGTGCGCGTTATTCGCTGGAAATCGGAAAATGGTCTGGGGTTAGAGCACCTTGTCTTCGAGCACGGCGCAGGCGGAGTGACCGCTGACGGCACAGTGATCGGAGAGCGGCAAGGACAGCCCTATGGCATGCGCTATCGCGTCCGCTGCGCGACGGATTGGACGGTTAGGGAGGTTGCGATCGACGTCGCCGGTGGCGGCAAGCTGCGCCTCGAAGCGGATGGCCACGGCGAGTGGCGGGACGCCGACGGGATCACCCGCGCCGATCTTGCCGGATGCATCGATGTCGATATTTCCGCGACACCGTTCACCAATACCTTGCCGATCCGGCGACTACGGCTCGCTGTCGGCGAGCGTCGGCCGATCCGGGTCGCCTATATCGCCATTCCTTCCCTCGAGGTGGCAGCGGCCGACCAGGCCTATACCTGCCTGATGCTTGGTGAGCGTTACCGCTACGAAGGTATTTTCCGCAACTTCCAAGCCGAGATCGATGTCGATGAGGACGGCCTCGTCCGCGACTATCCGAGCCTTTTCAAGCGGTGCGCCCCGGGCGGCGGCTCGTCAAAAGCCTAACGGCCGACGAACTCGAGTGGCGGCTTTTGCCGCGGAGATAAGCCTGTGCCCAATCGTATTCGATGCACCTATCTGCTGGAATCGCCAATCGACATTGGCAAGGCCGCCGAGCTGCTGGCAAGCGAACAGTCGATCGGCTCCTTCACCCGTGTCGCCGGAGAAACCGACGAGATCATCGAGCGCTTCGGCGGCCGGGTCGACAAATTGCGTGTCGTCGCCGAGGACACGCCTCCGAGCCTGACGACGTCGCTGCCCGGCATCGACGAACGCTCCCGGTGTAGCCGGGCGGTAGCCACCATATCGTTCCCCGTCGAAAATTTCGGCCCGAACCTTTCATCGCTCTTCGCCATCCTGCTCGGCAACCTCTTCGAGTTGCAGGAACTGACCGGCGTGCGACTTGAGGATGTCGACATCCCCGCGAGTTTTGCCGCTCGGTTTCCGGGGCCGGCCTTCGGCATTCCCGGAACGCGTCGATTGAGTGGCGTCGCCTCCGGGCCAATCATCGGCACCATCGTCAAGCCGAAACTCGGACTCGATCCCCCAGCCATCGCCAATCTGGTGCAGATGCTCGGCGATGCCGGAATCCATTTCATCAAGGACGACGAATGCATGACCGATCCTCCATCGGCGCCGTTCTCGAAGCGCGTGGAGGCGATCGCTCCGGTCCTGGATCGCCTGGCCGACAGGCACGGCCGCAAGGTCATGTACGCGTTCAACATCAGCGACGACGGCGACCGCATGTGCCGCAATCATGATTTGGTTGCCAACAGCGGCGGAACCTGCGTCATGGTCTCGCTCAATGCCTGCGGCCCCGCCGCCATCGCCCAGTTGCGGCGCCACGCCTCGCTGCCGATCCATGCCCATCGCGCCGGCTGGGGGATGCTGACCAGGCACCCTGCCCTTGGATTGAGCTTTGCCGCCTATCAGAAGCTGTGGCGTCTCGCTGGCATCGACCAGATCCATATTGGCGGCATCCAAGGCAAGTTCTCCGAAGATGATGCTTCCGTCATTCTATCGGCACGGGCGTGTCTTGGTTCATTCGGCGACCACGCTCCGATCATGCCGGTGATTTCGTCAGGCCAATGGGGCGGTCAGGCACCGGCCACATTCAAAGGGTTCGGCAGCGATGATGTCGTCTATCTGGCTGGCGGTGGAATTCTCGGCCACCCGCTTGGTCCCCCGGCTGGGGTGCGCGCCATAAGCGAGGCCTGGGAAGCGGCAAGCCTCGGCATATCGCTCGTCGACTACGCGCGTTCGCACGAGGCGCTTGCCAGCTCGCTCGGCTTTTTCGGAAATCTCAGGCAGAAAAGAGGGACCGGCAATGGCTGACAATAACCCCTATCTCTGCTTTTACGGGGACGACTTCACCGGTTCCACGGATGCACTCGATGCGTTGCACACCGCAGGTGTCGCCGCGGTGTTGGTTCTTGATCCGTCGCAGGACGTCCTGTCACAGTTTCCCGGCGTACAGGCAGTCGGTTTGGCTGGAACAAGCCGTGCAATGTCTCCTGTCGAAATGGACGAGGAATTGCCGCGCGCCTTCCGATGGATGGCCGACCTGAAGCCCCGCATCATTCACTACAAGGTGTGCTCGACCTTCGATTCCTCGCCGCAAACCGGCAGCATCGGTCGGTCAATGGAAATCGCGCTGGAAACGCTCGGCAGCGGTCGCGTGCCGATCATTGTCGGCTCACCGCGTTTGGGGCGGTTCGTTGCCTTTGGCAACCTCTTCGCGCGCTCCGGATCAGCGCCGGCGATTCACCGGATCGACCGGCATCCGGTCATGGCCCGGCATCCGGTAACCCCCATGAACGAGGCCGATCTGCGTCTGCATCTCAAGGCACAGACTGACCTTCCGATCGATCATGTCAGCATAGCCGACATGGAGGCTGGAAACTGGCCGGCCATCGATGACGAATTGCGGGCGATCCTGTTCGATACGGTCTCCGCCGACCATCTCACCGCGATCGGGCAATGGCTTGACGAGCAAGACCGGGAGAAGCCGCTCTTTTGTGTCGGGTCGAGCGCGGTCGAAACTGCGCTCTCACTCATCATGGCGGCACGGCCACGCCACGTCAGGCCCGCAGGGATGGCAAGAGCGAGCGAGCGCGGGCCGATCCTGGCGGTTTCCGGCAGTTGCTCGCCAATCACCGCGCGCCAGATCGACGTTGCAATTGCGTCCGGATTCGGGCCGATTCCAGTGTCGGCGGCTGCTCTCGCTGGCCCTGATAGCATGGACGAGGCCTGTGCCGCGGCGACGAAGGCCGCACTCGCGGAACTCGCCGATGGAAGATCCGCGATCGTCTACACTGCCCATGGAGAACCCGACCTCGACACTCGCGTGGGCGACGCCCGCCAACGCTCGGAGATAGAGCGCAGGATTGGGATCGGGCTGGGACGCATACTCAGCGCAACGCTCGGTTCCATCAAACTAAACAGGGTCGCGGTGGCTGGAGGCGACACATCAGGAACGGTGACGCGAGCCCTCGGCGTCACCGCGCTGCAGATTGCCGCGCCTATCTCTCCAGGCGCGCCGCTTTGCTCTGGTCTGCGACGGAATGGCGGGCGGATTGAGATCGCGTTGAAGGGCGGCCAAATGGGATCGGACGACTTTTTCTGCCGCGTCAGAAACCGCTAGGTTTGGCGATCAGGATCTGAGACTCGCTTGGCGGATAGCCACGACGCTGGTCATCGTCGAGCATCAAGGTCGGCTTTGGGGCATTCGAACCAATGAGTAAGCGTCCGTTAACGCGATTGGTTGTGGGCGTTACAACCCGAGGCCTCGCTTCCTTTCGAAACTCCAAGCCACGCTACCGCTGGCGCGTACAACACCGGCGAGGTGATCGCCGAGATGCTTCTCGAGCGATGGCGCCCATGGCACGAGCTTGAAACCAAGCCCAAGGTCGATCATCGCGAAGCGGCCGGAGGCGAGCGAGAAGCGCCGCCGGTAGATGCCAGCTATTTGGTCGCCTTCCGAAGCCTTCGTGAACGGCAGTCCAATCTTGGCGGCGAGCTGAGCGCCGAACGTGTTCACCTCACGATCGCATAGCGTGTCAATCAGATTGCGACCGAAGACGATGCGTTGATTTTCGCGCCGTGCGAGGCCCTGCTCAATAAGGTGATCGGCGCGATCCTTTAGTGCCTGCTTCACTTCCCTGCCGAAGCCCCCCTCCCCAACTTCGACGGGTGCACGCGCGACTAGCTGACGGTCGAGCCAGGTCGCGCCATGGGCATGGATTTGTTCTTCGATCGAGGGGTCGGAGCGGACGGCGAGTGCAACGCGGCTGCGGCCCTTCGCATCCTCGTAGCGACGAAGCTCGACGACCGAGCCCGGAGCGGAATCGCCGGTGGCGTCGAGATCTTGAAACCGGATGTGATGGGCACGACCGTCTATGCCGTCCACGATGGCATAAGCCGAGCCCTGTAGTTCTTCGTCTAGCCCCCGCTCCAACAGCCGACCGATGATAGGTTTGTCGATCTGCTCAGCTGCAAGGACATAGTCGGCTGCGCCTTTGTCGATGCCATGGCCGGTTAGGCTGCGATGCATGCGCTTGATGATGTCGCCGCGCTCGCCAAGCGCGCGCAAGGTGCGTTCGGCTTCATCCGCCATGATCCATTGGCCCGGGCCGACCTCGCTGGCGAGGCCGAGCTTTTCGAGCCTGCGAAGCCGGCCGACCTTGAGTGCCAGGAACTCGTCCGGCAGGCGAACGGGATGCGGCGACAGAGCGATGACACCATGGCCGCTGGCATCGCGAACAAGCTGGCGGTCGAGCTGTGTCCAGCGCTCGGTGTCGACCTGCTGTTCTATTGTCCGGCGGATGTCTTGGTCGGTCCGGAGTCCCAGCGTCTGGGTGAGGATATCGCTCGCCCGGTCGCGCATGCCCTGGCGGATGTAGTCGCGTGAGATGACGAGGTTCTCGCCATCGTCGGCCACGCCGCGCACAAGAATATGAACGTGCGGATGTTCGGTGTTCCAATGGTCAACGCCGATCCAATCGAGCTTCGTGCCGAGATCCCGCTCCATGTCGACCATCAGGTTACGGGCGAAGCCTTTGAGGTCGCCCAGCTCGTGGGCATCGTCCGGTGAGACGATGAAACGGAAATGGTGCCGGTCCTCCTTGCACCGATCGGCAAAGACGTCGTGATCGGCCTCGTCCGTGTCAGGACCAAACATCGTCGCCTTCTCGCCGTCGCGCGTCACGCCTTCGCGACGAAGGTATTTGAGATGAGCGGCGAGCGGCGCCGAGCTTCTGAATTGACGAACGACGCGCGCTTTGACAATGGCACCGCGCGAACGGCCGGGGATGAGGCGATTGGCTCGAATGCTTGCCGACCGGCCACGACCGAAGGTGGAGTTCCGTGGCGAAATGATCCGGCCTTTGCGCGAGATTTTCCCGCCCGCCCGTTGTGCCGCTGCGAGTGCCTGGACGAGAAAGGGGCGTGCGCGCTGGCTGGCGCGGGAGCGGATACGGCCGGGGCGGACGCGAAAGTCATTGTCACGAGTCATGGCCGCAGAGCCCGCGAGGCGCGATGCCTAAGGGAAAGATTGAGAAAATGACGATAGCGCACATCGCCGTTTGCATGAGCACATCGCAAATCGGGACAAAAACAGTAAGAAAAACAATCGACCGACCGAGCCGCACATCGCAGCCCTTTATCCTGCCATCCCTCTTCGTCCTCTCTCACGGCCAACCCTCCCGCCGCAATTTCCACGACGGAACAGGTCGGAATGCGATTGACCAGGAATGCTGAGATGATTGTGGAGTCGCGGCGGAGGTCTGCACAAACGGACTGCGAATAGCGGAGTTCGGAACTGATACGCCTTCACTGCGCGAGGTGTCCGGTTGCGGTACGAGCGCCGTAAGATCGGTGACCGCTTTGTCCACCGGTGCTCGCACGCTGGGTGAACGGATCGCCGTGAAGACGGTCTCTACGGGAACATTAGTCTCGCGCTCACACTGCGGCGCCGAGCTATTCCGTGTGTTCACGACGTCCGCGAAAATCGCCGCTTCGAGTGCGCTCGCCCTGCCCGCTCCTTGACGTGCGCGCATCGGAATGGGAACCGAACCATTGATCAGGGGCGCCAGTTTCCTGACGTAGTCGATCGTCTCGCGCGGAAGTGGCCGGCCGGTAACAAGATGCTCTTCGTATCGGCCAGGACCGGCATTGTAAGCAGCGAGGAAGCCGTTGCGGCCGAAGCGGTCGAGCATCTCGCGCAGATACGCTGCACCTGCAAAAATGTTGTCGCGCGGCTGATAAGGATCGTCACCGAGGCGGTACTTGGCGCGCAGTTCTTCCCATGTCGCCGGCATGATCTGCATCAAACCCATTGCGCCTTTGCTCGACACCGCATGAACATCCCCAACGCTCTCGACGCGCATGACGGCGCGAAGTAGTCGCTCGGGAATGGCAAAGCGTTTGGCCGCCTCCCGGATATGCGCCGACCAGGGATCAGCGGACGAGATGGTACTGCTGGAGTGCGCCGGCCGTTCACGATGCGCGGAAGGCTCAGCACAGACAATAGACGCCGTAAGGGCGAGCATGACGCTTGCAGACAGCGCTGCAATGCCTCGGCAGATAAAAGTACCTGCACCACGATCCCGACGCGCCTGCAGCCTGCCACCGTGCTCGCTTCCGTCAAGGGTAAGGCTTCGCCGGCCGGACTTTGTTGCCGCAACGTGCGGCGCCATGAACGTCTTGCACGACGGGCAAGCGTTCGGCCACCCTTGACCTTCGCTGCGCGCGCCGGCCGCCTGACAGGCGATCGGGTCGAAGGGTTTGACCGACGCCCGATCGATCAAAGGGTTTGACATAGAAAGGCCGCTGGAGCGCAATCGGAGCATCCGGTCAGCCTCGCTCGTCGCGCTTCGACTGCCGGCTCCAGTGTAACGTCCAGACACTTTTCTCGGCATCGGACTGAAACAAATTGGCGCGGATCGCCTGAGTGAGCGACGGATCATCGACGGAGACCCAGAGATAGTTGCCGGCCTTCTCGCCGGTCCGATCCCACGCCGCGCCGATCTCCATGCCTTCGCAGAAGACGCGATGGTCGGGAGCATTCTCCGCGTCCGATTTCTCTACAGGCAGGATGGTGAGTTTCGCGTCGAGCGTCAGCGTCGAGATGTTGCCGAAGAAGCCGTCATCGTTGCGGGTGAAGGTGCCGATCTGAGCCATTGCGGTGCTCCTTTCATGAGCGTTGATGAGGTTTGGTGCGAGGTATCAAGGTCACCAGGGACCGGTTTGTTGGCATCCGGCGCGGGAGAAGTGCGGTCGTTGGTCCAGATCGGGACTGCGCGGCCGATGATCGAATTGAGCGGGAGTGGGCCGAAATACCTGCCGTCGAAACTGTCAGCCGAGTCCCAGTTCATGAGGAAGACTTCACGATCGGCAACGATGCGGCAGCCCTGCCAGCCGGGCAGCGGCCGGCCACGACTGTCACGATCGAGCGCACGTCCAAAGGCCACGCCGTCGACGATGATGGAGCTACCTCGCCGGCACACCATTGTGCCTCCGAGTGCCAACACATGCTTCAGTAGCGGCACGCCGTGCGGCAGGTATCCGCGTTGGGCAAGCAAATCCGCCAGGGGCTTGGGCGGCATGACGACGGCGATTTCGGAAACGCCGATCCGGTCGACCGGCTCGACGCGGTAGAGCCCGACCGGGACGCTCGCTGAAGCGTTCCAGATCAACTTCGGTCGATGGTCGATCCATGCCGGCGCGGCGACGAGGACCGCGCCGCCGAACATGGCGATGATGATCGTTGCGCGCATGCTCATGGCTCAACTCGGCGGCGGAGGAGCCATGCCTCATGCCGCTGGCGAGTGTAGGGTCTGGGTGCTTCGCGCGCGGCGAGCCGGCTGTGGGCATGCCGCCAGTAGTCCGGCGACACGTCAATGGGATCGATGCCGAACGCTTCGATAGCGTCGATGATCTTCAGCACCTTTTCGACGTTCGGCCATCCGATAGCTGTAAGCAGGATGTCGGCGCCAGGCCGCACATAGGCGACGGTAGAGCAGCGCTCGTCGATGGCGACGGCGCGTAGGATATCGATGCGGGAAGCGACAGTGCCGAAGTTGTTCGCGGTCCAGCGAACGAAAGCGAAGACGCAGCCAGGCGTGAAGGCGACGACACGACGAGTGCGGTCGACATTTCGGTTCGAAGCAATCTTGCCGAACCGGATATAGTTCTCGATCCGCTTCTTCAGCCACACCAACTCGACGTGGGTGAGATTGCTCATGCTGGCCCCCGTGACCGGAGGCCAGCAATCAGCATGGCGACACGAGGATCAAAGAAGACAGCTGTGCTTCGGGGAAAACGGGCGTCGATCGTTCTCGGCATGGCCGAAAGATCATGGCTCCGCTGTCGTCCACAGCCTCCCTGATCGGCGCTTTCCGTTAGAAAGAATCCGAAGGATTCACAGTTAGAAACGTTAGAGGAGCGGGTTCGGCAATCGCTGCAATGACTTAAGGCCGATTCCGGTTCCTGATAGCACGGGAATCCGGTTCCCGATGGCACGGGAGTTGCGGTTCCTGATAGCACGGGCCTGTCCACAGTCATTTCACAGCCCTGCTGGTTCGGCCACGTGGCGGGCACGGTGTTGCGCTGGCGCTCGCGAATGGATCGGCCGGGCTGAGTTGGAAGTTCAGGCGTGACCGACCGTCGGGATCGACGGAGAGTGCCAGCCGGTAGCCCGGCAGTGGCTGGCGACGCACGATCTCGCGCAGGTCGAAGGTGAAGCGCTTGAAGGGCGACAGGCTGCCGGACTTCACGTGGAGATGGCCGAGATCAAAGCTCCAACCATAGGTCTGGCGGCCACCGTGCTTGCGAACGAGTCGGTAAAGCCAGCGCTCCAGGCCGCCCGTTAGCCCGAAATATTGGCGGTCGATCGTGAGAATAAGTGCATCGTCGATGACGCCAGCATAGAACCAGTCCGGCAGGACGAGCTCGATGCCAAGTGGGCGCCCACTGACGTCCATCCGCTCCTTCCATTCGTTGATCCAGGAGAAGCGATGCCGCCGCCGCTCGGACGACTGGCGGATCGATGTAGCGACGGTCGTCGATTGCAGGCGGTCAAGCGCGGCTTTCAGTCTGTCGTAAGAGTGAGCGGAGTCGCCACGCTCGATGAACGCAAGGATCTCGTAGGGCGTGGCCGCCATCAGACGCGACGTGCGAAGGCCTTTGTCACGTGCATCGACAATCTGACTGGCTGCCCAGATCAGGATGTCGGCGTCCCAGATCGTCGCCATGCCATGTTCGATCGTCGCCTCGACGCGGATCGAAACCTCGCCCATGCGAAAGTCGATCGGTGTCACGCGGCGGGATTTGGCGAGTGAGAAAAACGGCCACGACATCAGGTCTTGCGCATCGCGTGGCGTGATCACACTGGGGCGCGCGCGGAACAGATCAAGCTGCCCCTGATCGGTCGAGCGAAGCTGCATTTTCTTTGCCCCGCAGTATCAGGAGACGCCATGGCGCCGGCCGGCATAGGCCGGCGCGCGGGCGGCATGCGGCTTGGCAGGCGGAACAAAGGTCGCGTTGGCATCGCTGGTGGACGTGCGCGTACCAAGTTCGATCCAGGCGTGCAGATCGTCGATGTCATAGAGGACGCGACCACCGACCTTTCGGTATTTTGGTCCGGTGCCGTACGTCCGGTGCTTTTCCAGCGTGCGAGCGCAAAGGCCGACGATTGGTGCCGCCTCCTTCGTTCGCAGGTATTTTTGGGGCGCGTCCGCGGGACCCTTCGACATCGCTCGATCTCCGTTCGGTTTTGCTGTCGTCCTGGCCTGCCGGGACGCGCGAAACGGACGATGGTCGAATTGAGGAAAGGCGAGGGAGGGCAAACATCGGGGGATGTGTTTTCGCTACCCTTGCGAAAAGGGCTTCAGCGATCGGATTTTCGGCTGCGGCTGTGTGGATAGAAGAGAAGGTCGCGGTAACCGCCGTTCACAAGATGATCCGCCCTTCGCAGGATCGCCCGAACCTTGTGCCGGAGATGATGATCGCGCCAATCTCGAGGCGCGATCGACTCTCGTGACAAAAGCACCTCCGCAATCTCGCGGTAGGTGGCCCCTGCGCGACGGGCGTCATGAGCGCGCAGATTGAGAGAGTGCCTCGTCTTCGTTTGCATCGGCAGCGCGCCGTAGACCGGGCTAGATAGTCGGCGGTCGAGCGCCCGCCAGAACTGCCGCGCTGCGTCGAGCCGTGTCTCGAATGCCGCATCGAGTGGCAGGACGATGGCGTTGAATTCGGTCGCGCGGCTGCTGATGTCAGTGACGAGATTACTTGTTCCGGTCGATGCCGGCCAAAGAATATGAAGCTCATCGGCTTTCCAAACGGCCGAGCTGCTGAGCCTGGAAAGTTGGACAGTCTGATGCGAAGGGCTCACTGATGATCGCATTTGCGTGGCTCGCAGCACGCGCGGTGAAGCCTGTTCCGTCCAGACGATGTTCCCAGCTAACGGAAGCCCGTCACCGGTGACTATGAAATCGCGCGCCCCAACGAGCGATGAAGTCGGGCGAACCAACAGGTTCAACGGAACCTGGGAGATGTGACGACAGCTGGCCGCACTCGGCGACAAAGTCGTCGTTCCGGATCAGATACTCCGCAGCGAACTCTGCAGGCATGTAGCCTTGCATGTGCGCATAGGTTTCCGGATCGGTCCAATCACCTTGCAATGTGCCAAGTCCTCTCCCACTGGCCGCATTCGGCGGCGGGCTTCGGACCCAGCATCTGGGGCGACAGGAACATTGGGTAGTTGGAGAGTCAGCAAACCGCTCTGCTGATTCAGCAAAGCACGGCGAACTACAGAAGCCGCTTAGTGCGGGGCACCGCCCGCCAGGAGATATCGATAGCCGTTCGTCGTCATCCACCGGGCGCGGGCTAGATGCGTCTCCCACGACCTGAATGCGCGTTCCGGTTCTTGCTCAGGATCGATATGTAGAACGATCTTGGCGACCTCACGCCAATCCGCATCTTCGGCCGCGGCGTCGAGCAGGCGGATATAGGTGAGCAATCGCTCCTCGTCATAGCCGGTCAGGATTGGCGCATCCGGGGCGACGTCGGCGACATCGGGATCGAGGAGTGGTTTAAGCACGGCACACCAAAAGTCGTGGAAGCACAAGTGGCTGCATTCACCAGATAACCAGATTTTCTGGTTATCTGGATTTCCATTTAATTGATCTGCCGGCTTCGTCAAGGACCGGCAGCGAATGCAAAAGACACTTCGGTCGCCAAGACATTTGCGACTCATCCAATTGATCGTGGACAAGCGCAAAGCTGCAGGCTTGAGCCAGGCCGACTTGGCAAAAGCAATCGATCGATACCAATCAGTAGTCGCAGCCATCGAGTCGGGAGGGCGGCGCCTGGACGTGATCGAGTTCCTCGATCTGGCTGAAACGATAGGCTTCGATCCCCATGATATTCTAGATGAGGTGACAACAGTTCCGAGTATGCCCGCCAGAAAGCGCTAGCAGTCGATCTGCTCAAGGGCGAAATCAGACCTCTGAAATCCAAAACGAATTTCTGGTTGCTGTGCTCAATTGGCTGCAGTCGGATCGCGAGCCGGGCAGAGCCCGGCGAGCGGCCGCCGTGTTTCAAACAGCCGCACGCCCCGATGAACTAGTCGGCACATATCCTTATGCTATGACGGTCTCGTTGATGCGTCGGACCTGAAAGGCCGCGCGGCGAAACTTTTGCTGCGCGCCCTTTCGTATGCTCATGCCGCCTTTTCCAACAGAGCCTTTGCCCTGCCTTCCAGTTCAAGCCGGCTGTCCTGATACGTCTTGTTGCGGGCGTGTGCAGTCATGCCCTGCACAAAATCGAAGATGCTTTCCGGCGGGCGGCCTTCCTCCTGCAACACAGCCTCGATGATCTTGCCTGTTTCGCCCTTGGAGAAACCGCGCTTGCGCAGGAAGCTTTCGCGGTCTTCGTCGCTACGGGCGACGATCTTCTCACGCGCGGCCTTGATGCCGGCGATGAACGGCGCGGGGCTTGAGTTCGCAAAGTTCGTCAAAGCGGGCTCTGCCTCATGAGCAAAACGAAGTGCCGCAAACTTCGAATGCCGGATCGTGATTTCCTCAAAGCCCTCGACGCCCCAAAGATTCCGGTTCATGCAAACGGCGCGGAGATAGAAACTCGCAATGCCCAGCGTCTTGCTGCCGACTTCCGAATTCCAGCAATAGAAGCCACGGAAATACAGATCCGGTTCGCCATTAGGGAGCCGTCCGGCTTCGATCGGATGCGTATCGTCAACAAGAAACAGGAACACGTCGCGGTCGCTGGCGTAAAGCGTGGTGGTGTCCTTGGTGATGTCGACGAATGGATTGTGCGTCATCGTCGCCCAATCCAGAACGCCCGGCACCTTCCACATGGTGTCACCGGTACCATTGCCCGCGATCTTCATCACGGAGGCGACGAGCTCGTGATCCCAGATACGGCCATAGTCCGGGCCGGTTACGGCGCGAAGTTCAATGCGCCCATCTGCCGTCTCGAGGGTCTTCATCAATTCCGCCCGATGGCTCAGAAGGCCGTGCTGCAAATTAATGCCTGCCAGCGGTGCGGGAAGCTGGCGCATGTAGGTCGCCGGTGCGCTGACAAGGCTGCAAAGCTGGCCAAAACTCCAATGCGTGGGCGCAATTGGCTGCTCCTGTCCGGGGACGATAAGCGAAAGCCGCTCTGCATTGTCGCGGGTAGCTTCCACGCGAACAGCGCGGCTCTCGACGGTGCGGGCGGTAGCGCGGTCCGCTCTCTGCTTCACGGCATCAAAAAGCTCGGTGAGGCTCAAATAGCGCTCGTCATCGGGACGCGAAAACCATTCCGAGGAAACTCGTCCGATCCTCTCACCGCACGAGATATCCACGCGAAAGCCGCTGGAAATCGCCTGCTGCTGGGTGTTCCTCTCGCCCTCGATGATGGTGGTCATGTTCATTGTGCTCACTCCCTTTTTCCATAAATGCCGAAGGCATGTCCTCGGCATGCCTTCCGGGGGCGCGTGAGCGCGCGGGAGTGATGGGGGCCAATGCCGGCGAGCGGAGCCGGGTTGCACGGTCGAGCGGAGCGGATGGAGATTGATTGCCACTGTTGCTGCATTCGGCCGCTTTGCGAGCCTGCGGCCCTGCTCTGCACAGGCGGCACTGGCGGGGAAGCGAGGGGAAGTTCCTCGCTTCCCGACGGATCGGCAAGGCTATCCGCAGGCGATCAGAACGATGAAAGCGAAGCTTACCTTTACAATATTGGCGAGGAGTGTGGATTGTAGAAAGGAAACGCACTATTTGCCACATCGGCGGGCTCGGGAAAACAAACGACGTTCAATTCGTCCGATACAATAAGAGGAAAACTGTATGACCACTTCTCTCGAACAAGACGGCCAACTGGATACCGTGTCGGTAGCGGCTGACATCGTCGCCGCCTATGTGTCGAACAATCCACTACCGGTCGGCGAGTTGCCGAAATTGATCGGCGATATTCATGCCGCTTTGAAAGGTATCGGCACGCCGGCGACGCAACCTGTGGTCAAGCAGGAACCGGCAGTATCGATCAAGAAGTCGGTGACGCCGGACTTCATCATCTGCCTGGAGGACGGAAAAAAGTTCAAATCCCTGAAGCGCCATATCGGAGTCCATTACAATCTGAGTCCTGAGGAATACCGGCAGAAGTGGAACCTGCCGGCCGATTACCCGATGGTGGCGCCGAACTACGCGGCCACCCGCTCGGCTCTGGCGAAATCAATAGGGCTGGGGCGCAAGGCGGCCACACCTCCACCCGCCGCGGCAGAAAAACCAAAACGGGCTGCTCGTGCGGCAGCAGCGACGACGACCGCGGCAGCCGTCAAGTCGCCACTGAAGAAGACGCGCAAGGCACCAGCCAAAGCCTAGCGCGCTGCACCTTGCAGACGTGCCAGGCTGTGTTGGGCCTGAACATGGCGAAGCTCCGCCTTGCAGCGGGGCTTCGTGTTAAGTCGGATCACTCTGCGGTGCGGCGGGACCAGATGAGCGCGAAGTCGCCCTCGGCGTCGGTCTCGACCAGGCTCGCATAGATCGGAGCCGGGAAGCTGGGATCGTCGAGCTTGACGGAGTGGTAGTCGCGTCCCTCGCGCGAGGTCTTCTTCCATGCCGCCCCGAACTCGGTGGCGCCGGCGAAGATGCGGAAGTCGGGACCCTTTTCATTTTCGCCATCGGCTGGAGAGAACGTCACCGTCTTGACGTTGAGGTTGAGGGTCTTGACCGAGCCGGAGAAGCCGTTCGCAGTGCGGGAGAATGTGCCGATCGTAGCCATTGTGGTGGTCCTTCTGGTTTTCTCGGGCCGCGCCCATCGCGGCCTCGATGGTGGTCGTGAGACCGGAGACGATCGGTCCGCACCCCGAGGGGCTGAAACGAAGTGAAGGACGGCGACGCGAGGCTTTCTTGAACCGCGAGGAATGGAAGCGCAGCGGACAGGGGAAGAAAACGCAGCGACGTCGTTGCGGGAAGACGATCGAGACTGAGCGCAGCGAAGGCGGTCTTCGGTCAGACCCCAATCCATTCGAGGACGCCGTGGGCGTGGCTTGGAAAGAATACGCGGAAGGAACGCCACAGTGGCTAAGGTCGGTCACGGCCATTGTCGCTCGCGCCGCTGCGCTTCTCTATTTCGGTCAAAGATGCTTCCTCGCGCGCCATGGCGGTGTTGGTCCTACTCCATCGGTGAAGAAGAGACGTCCGATTTCCCTAATCTTTGGGCTGAATCGTCGTCGCGTTCGGGGCGGCTCCGAAGGCGACCAATTGATTGCTGAGGGCAGCGGCTTCCAAGCCGCCAAATGCCGTGACGATTTCCTGTCTCACGTCGATTCGATGCAAGTCTGATTTGAGATCGAAGGCGGGATAGCCGCGTCACACCTGATCCTCCACCGCATGGCCGAATGTTCCCGCTGCGGTCACGCCTCACGCACGGTGAGGCATTGCTGGGAATGGGTCCCCTCCACGCCGGGTGTCTGATGCCGAGGTGATGCGCTGTGTGATTTTCGCGATAAGAGTGGTGGAAATTCCCGGTTCGAGCGTTGGTTTGTACCGGATTCCGTTCGCTGACGCGATGACAATGTGGAATTGCCTGTGCCATAAGGCCAATCGTTGAACCAACTCAGAAGGGATGGAAACGATGGCTGTAAACACGATCGATATTGCCGAACGCCTTGCAGACGCGCACGGCCTGTCGAAAACCCAAGCGAAATCCGTGGTCGAGGATGTGTTGAAGGGCATTGCGTAAGCCGCTTCCAAGGGCGAGGAAATCAGCCTCAATGGCTTCGGCAAGTTCAAGGTACAGAACAAACCAGCACGTGATGGCCGCAATCCGTCGACTGGCGCCACGATCAAGATCGCCGCATCGAAGAAGATCGTCTTCCAGCCGGCAAAGGCTCTCAAGGACTCGGTGAACGGCTGATCATTTGAAGACGACACGTTTCGTCTGATGGTAACGCGCTGTCCTGTTGGGCGATGGTGTCTCATGCCAAGATCATCAGCTTCTCATTGCTGCCGTCCTTAGGTCGAGGTCCCCGGCCGCGCCAATGG